>JACCSH010000103.1 GCA_013813125.1 Nocardioidaceae bacterium
TGGTGTACGTCGTACGAGCTGACGAGAACCGATGCCACAAGGCGTCGTCTTGCGTCTTGTCGATACGAGGCAGCGCCTTCCAGCTCGCGAGCAGCTCGCGGAGCCGGGTCGCGCCGTTACGCCAGTCATTGCCTGCTGCGAGCCCTTCGGCCTCTGCGACGAGCTTCTCCTTGGCCCGCTTGGCCTCAATGGCTTTAGCGGCTCGTTCGGCCTTGCGCCGCTCTCGGGCCCTGTCGATCAGCGGTTGCACCGCGTCGAGACGAGAGAGCAACGCCCGCAGGTCCCCCACGACCTGTGCCTCGTTGACGTGCTGGCGCACCTTGGCCACTGAGCTGGCGGCCTCTTCGGGGGACAACGCCCCAGCCTTGATGCGCTGTTCAAGAAGGTCGACCTCGATCGCGAGACCGTCGTAGCGCTTGCGATAGAAGGCAAGTGCTGCCGAGGGGTCTCCCTGCGGCCATTGCCCGACGATGCGCTCGCCCTCCTCGGTCACCACGAACACGTGGCCCTGCTCGTCGACCCGGCCGAACCTGCTCGACTCGGGATCCAATGGGGCCGGAGGAGACGCAGGGACCTGGTCGTTGGTCATGAGCTGCCGCCGTTCTTAGGCCCCTCGGTCGGCAGCGTCTGCTTCGGTGGTGGCAGCTGGTCAGTGGGCAACGGGTTGAGCAGAGGTGCGTCGGTGTTGACCGGCGTCGACGGTGCGGGAGCGGGCGCGTCCTCGTCGCCGGCTAAGAAAAGGACCAACCACACCAAGGCAGCCACAGCCAACAGTCCCGCGATCACCCCGACGACGATGGAGATTCGGCGGCGCCTAGCGGTGGCGGCGGCTCGCTGAGCCTGCTGGCGCTCCCACTTGGCACGCGCCAACGCACGCTGACGCTGCTGCTGGGTGACCACAGATACCTCCGACTGCGCCCGCTGAGCTTGACCGGTTGCTCAGTCTAGGAGCACGACCGGACGGGTCGAGCCGAACGCGAAGATCGAGACCTTACCGTTGCGGTCTTCCGCAAAGGGGCGGGGATGTCTCGCAGCCATCCGAGCCACGCGGGTGGCAAAGGGCGTGCGTGCGCCCACTAGGCTTCCGAGGTCCGCTCTACCGGAGGGAGCCCCGTGCTCATCGTTGCGTTCCCCGCTGGGCCGTGGCAGACCAACTGCTACGTCTTGGCGGCCGAGCCCGGCGAGGAGTGCGTCATCGTCGACCCCGGCAAGGATGCCGCGGGTGGCGTCGCAGACGTCATCGCAGAGCATCACCTCAGACCGGCTGCGGTTCTGCTGACCCACGGACACATCGACCACATGTGGTGCGTTGCTCCGGTGGCTGGCGCGTATGACGCAGCCGCATACGTCCATCCAGCCGACCGTCACCTGCTGACAGACCCCATGGCTGGCATCTCGGCTGACACCAGCGCCCTGCTGTTGGGCGGGAACTACACCTTCGCTGAGCCCGAGGACGTGCGGGAGCTGGCCGACGGAGACTCGCTGGTCCTCGCCGGCCTGGAGCTCATTGTCGATCACACGCCCGGTCATACCCGAGGGTCAGTGGCGTTTCGGTCCAGATACGCCGGACCGGAGGCCCAGCCAGAGGTGATGCTTTCCGGTGACCTGCTCTTTGCCGGTTCAATCGGTCGCACCGACCTGCCTGGTGGCGACACCCCGACGATGTTGCGCAGCCTCGCCACGAAGGTGCTGCCCCTCGATGACGAGGTGGTTGTGCTCCCCGGGCATGGACCGCAGACCACGATCGGCCGTGAGCGCGCCACCAACCCCTACCTGACCAACCTGGTAGACCCGGCCGACCGAGGCCGCTGAAGACCGAAGCCTTAAGTGAGTACTGAGACCCCATGAGCAAGATTCCGCCGTTGAGTGGTTTTCCCGAGCTGCTGCCTGCGCAGCGCAACGCCGAGCTGGCCATTCTCGAATCGCTGCGAGGTGTCTTCGAGCTACACGGTTACACGAATATCGAGACGCGTGCCGTCGAACCGCTGGGGCGACTGCTCAGCAAGGGCGAGATCGACAACGAGGTCTACGTGCTGAGACGGCTGCAGGCTGACGACGAAGCGGCCGACGCAGGGGTTGGACTCCACTACGACCTGACGGTGCCGTTCGCACGCTATGTGCTCGAAAACGCCGGCAAGTTGGAGTTTCCGTTCCGGCGCTACCAGATCCAGAAAGCCTGGCGCGGTGAACGTCCGCAGGAGGGTCGCTTCCGCGAGTTCACCCAGGCCGACATCGACGTCGTCGCCCGAGATGAGCTGCCCTTCCACCACGATGTAGAGGTCGCGCGAGTCATGGCGCAGGCACTTGCCGCGCTGCCGTTGCCCGGCCTACGCATGCAGGTCAACAACCGCAAGCTGATCGAGGGCTTCTACCGAGGGCTCGGGATCTCCAACCCGACCGAGGTGATGCGGGTCGTCGACAAGCTCGACAAGCTGCCTTCTGACGTGGTGGTGGAGCGATTGGCAGAGGTCGGCTTGTCGCCCGACCAGGCTGCGTCCTGCCTGGATCTCGCCCAGATTCGCACACAAGACGGCGCCTTCGTCGACGCCGTCCGAGGCCTCGGTGTGGAGCACGACCTGCTCGATGTCGGCCTTGCAGAACTCGCCGCGGTCATCGCCGGATGCCGCGACTTCAGCAACGCCCGCTTCACCGTCGAGGCTGACCTGCGCGTCGCCCGCGGCCTCGACTACTACACCGGCACAGTCTTCGAGACGGTCATGGATGGGTTCGAAGCACTGGGTTCGGTGTGCTCGGGTGGGCGGTACGACGCACTGGCCACTGACGGGAGCACCACGTACCCAGGCGTCGGGGTGTCGTTCGGTGTCTCTCGCGCATTGGTGCCACTGTTCCAACGGGGTCTATTGACCGCGTCGAGGTCGGTGCCGTCGGTGGTCATGGTCGCGCTGGTGGACGACTCATCTCGACCCCGAAGCGATGCGCTCGCGCAGCGGCTCCGCGCCCGCGGCATACCGACAGAGGTGGCGGCGACGGCGCAGAAATACGGTCGGCAGATCCGGTACGCAGAGCGCCGCGGCATCCCGTTCGTCTGGTTCCCTGGCGACGATGAGTCAACCGACACGGTCAAGGACATCCGAAGCGGTGACCAGGTCGCAGCCCATCCCGACCAGTGGGTACCTGCCACCGACGACCTGCGCCCCAAAGTGGTCGACACGACAAGGAGCGGCATGTGATTCGAACGCACGACGCTGGCAGTCTGCGCGCGGAACACTCCGGACAGACGGTGACGCTGGCAGGTTGGGTAGCCCGCCGCCGCGACCATGGGGGCGTCGCGTTCATCGACCTGCGAGACGGCAGCGGCGTCTCACAGGTGGTCATCCGGGATGAGGAGGCTGCTCGGCCGCTGCGCTCGGAGTTCTGCGTGAGCGTCGTTGGCGAGGTGGCTGCGCGACCCGCTGGCAACGCGAACGACGCGTTGCCCACAGGACAGATCGAGGTCATCGCCGCGGGGGTGGAGGTGCTGAGTGAGTCAGCCCCGCTGCCGTTTCCCGTCGAGGAGCACTCCACCACCCCGGTTCACGAGGAGACGCGGCTCAAGCACCGCTATCTCGACCTGCGACGCAGCGACATGCGACGCAACCTGCGCCTGCGTGCCGATGTCACACGCATCATCCGCGAGGTGATGGCCGAGCACGACTTCCTCGACATCGAGACGCCATACCTGACCCGCTCGACTCCTGAGGGTGCGCGGGACTTCTTGGTGCCGGTGCGTCTGCAGCCGGGCTCTTGGTATGCGCTGCCCCAGTCACCACAGCTCTTCAAGCAGCTCCTCATGGTGGCCGGCATGGAGCGCTACTTCCAGATCGCGAGGTGCTTTCGGGACGAGGACTCGCGCTCCGACAGGCAGCCGGAGTTCAGCCAGCTCGACCTCGAGATGAGCTTCTGCACACCCGAGGACGTGCAGGAGCTGGTCGAGGAGCTGCTGGCTCGGCTGTGGCGAGAGCTGCTCGGGTACGAGGTGACGCTGCCGATACCCCGCATGACGTATGCCGAGGCGATGCGCCGCTTCGGGATAGACCGGCCCGATCTGCGGTTCAGGTGCGAGCTGGTCGACTTCACCGACTATTTCTCCGAGACACCCTTCCGGGTGTTTCAGCCGGCCGTGCCGGACCACCATGTCGGCGCGGTGGTGATGCCCGGTGGCGCGTCGCAGCCGCGCAAGCAGCTCGACGCGTGGCAGGACTGGGCGCGCTCGCACGGGGCTCGTGGCCTTGCCTACGTGCTGGTGGGCGACGACGGCGAGCTTGGTGGGCCCATAGCCAAGAACCTTTCCGACGACGAACGAGCTGGTCTTGTCGCTCAGGCCGCAGCGGCACCGGGCGACTGCATCTTCTTCGCTGCAGGGAAACGGTCTGACGCGCTGAGCCTGCTGGCCGCTGCTCGTCTCGAGATAGGGGAGCGGTGCGGCCTCATCGACTCGTCTGCGTGGACGTTCGTGTGGGTTGTGGACGCCCCGATGTTCGAGCCAGTCGAGCTAGGGGCCGGCGCGGAAGGTTGGACTGCGGTCCATCACCCGTTCACGGCTCCTTCGGACGACGACGCTGCGGACTTCGAGGCACGACCTGGGCAGGCTCTGTCCAAGGCCTACGACATCGTGCTCAACGGTTCGGAAATCGGGGGCGGCTCCATCCGTATCCACCGTTCGGAGATGCAGCAGCGGGTCTTCGACGCGATCGGGCTCAGTCGCGAGGAGGCCACGAGCCAGTTCGGTTTCTTGCTCGAGGCTTTCGAATACGGTCCGCCGCCGCATGGTGGCATCGCCTTGGGAATCGACCGGCTGTGTGCGCTGGTGGCGGGAACAGAGTCGATCCGCGACGTGATCGCCTTCCCCAAGACCGCCTCGGGTGGTGACCCACTGACGGGAGCGCCCACGCCCATCACTGCTGCCCAGCGGGCCGAGGCCGGCGTCGATGCCATACCGGATGCAGCATTGCCCGCGCAAAGTTAACGATTTGGCCGCTTTGCGTTGCGATGGTGGCGTCGGACGCCCCGTGGGTGCTTCACTGACCTCCAGCGGCGACGCTAGGTCGACGTCGACATACCGGAGCACCAGGCGCTCAGCGCGGATGCGATTTCAGGAGGATTCATGGGGCGACCAAAGCCGCGTCGATGGCTCCAAGGCTGTGCAGTCCTTGCGGCGATCACCATGGTTTTAGCGGGGTGCTCGAGTGACACCGACACCACTGGCACGGACACCACTGACACCACTGACAGCACGGAAGGCACCGAGACAACCGAGACCACCGGCGGTGAAGGCGCAGAGCCCTCGGGCGGCAGTTTCAGCTCGCAGCTGGGTGAACCGTCCTTCCTTGCTCCGACTTCGCAGTGCTATGAGTCGGAGTGTGCGCAGGTGCTCAACACCATTTACACCGGCCTGCTGTCGATCGACCCCGAGACGCAGGAACAGGTCCTCGGTGTCGCCGAGTCGATCGAATCCCCGGATGGCCTGGTCTGGACGGTCAAGTTGAAGGAAGGCTGGACATTCCACAACGGTGAGCCGGTCGACGCTGACTCCTATATTCGTGGCTGGAATCACGCCGCTTATGGTCCGAACGCCACCCAGACCGGCTTCTTCTTCAGCCCGGTCGAAGGCTACGAGGACCTGCAGGCTCCTGAGGACGAGCCCAAGGCCGACCCCAAGGCCAAGGAGCTTTCGGGCGTGAAGAAGGTCGATGACCTCACGATCGAGATCACGCTGGGCGAGCCATTCTCGCAGTGGCCGCTGAGCATGAGCTATACGCCGCCCTTCGCGCCTATGGCGAAAGAATGCCTCGACGACCTCAAGAAGTGCCAGGACCAGCCGATCGGGAACGGTCCTTACCAGATCGTCGGCGAGTGGAAGCACAACGACAACATCACCGTCGAAAGGTAC
>JACCSH010000120.1 GCA_013813125.1 Nocardioidaceae bacterium
TTGCCCGTCTGAGGCTGAGCGCCGCCATGACCGAGATGGCGTGGCACGACTCCCTGACGGGTCTGGCCAACCGCTCGTTGTTCATGGTTCGGATGCAGCAGGCGATGCAGAAGCACACCACCCAGGGCGGCCAGTTCGCGGTGCTGTTCTGCGACCTGGACGGCTTCAAACGAATCAACGACCTGTTCGGCCATGCCGCCGGCGACGAGCTGCTCGGCAGGGTGGGTGCTCGAATCAAGGCCGCGATCCGCACAGAAGACACGGTTGCCCGGCTGGGAGGTGACGAGTTCGCCGTGCTGGTTGAGAACGTCACCAGCCCCGACGATGTCGACGCCACCTGCCAACGCATTCTCGAGTCGCTTCGCGCGAGGGTCCAGCTCACAACGGAAGAGGTGTCCATCAGCACCACGATCGGGGTGGCGATGTCCGCTACGGGACGGTCTGCGGACTCGCTGCTGAGTCAGGCCGACTTGGCGATGTATCACGCCAAGCGGCACGGCAAGAACCGCTACGAGACATATCACCTGGCGCTCGGTGAGGAGCGCCGCCGGCGTATCGAGCTCGTGGAGAACCTGCGCAGGGCGATCGACTCGCGGGAGCTCGAGGTCTTCTACCAGCCCATCGTCAAGCTCAGCACCCGTGAGATCTCTGGGGTGGAAGCGCTCGTGCGTTGGCGCCGCGATGGCGAGCTGATCTCGCCGAAGCTGTTCATCCCGGTCGCCGAGGAGAGTGGTCTCATCGTCGGCCTCGATCAGCTAGTGCTCGATCTGGTTGTTGCGCAAGTGCCACACCTGCGCGCCGCTGCCGGCCGTCAGATCATCATCAGCGTGAACATCTCCGGACAGCATCTGCAGTCCGACGACTTGAGAGCCCGGGTCCGTACCGCCAGGCAAGAGATGGGGGATGTCAACCTTGTCCTTGAGATGACGGAGCGCGACTTCGTGGACAGCGATCGCACAACTCTTGCGGCCATGGAAGCACTGGCCAACGAGAACATCCGCTTCGCCATCGACGACTTCGGCGTGGGATTCTCGTCGTTCAGCTACCTGCAGCGCCTGCCGGTCAGCATCTTGAAACTCGACCAGTCATTCGTCGAAGGTATCGAACGAGACGAAAAAGCCCGCACCCTCGTTCGCTCGGTCATCGTCATGGCAGACGCCCTCGGGATCGATGTGGTGATCGAGGGGATCGAGCGAGAGTCACAGCTGTACCACCTTGACTCCTGCGCCCGCGCTTGCTCAGGGCAGGGCTACTTCTTCGCCAAGCCGATTCCCTTTGACGAGATGGTCGCCATTCTGCGTGTTGCCGCTTCGCAGGTGACGCCCCGCATCGGCGGCACAACTATCCTGACCTGACTACTCCGCCAGTTCCTCCGCCGTCAACGCTCGAAGGACGCAGAACTCGTTGCCCTCAGGATCTGCCATTACGACCCAGCTCTGTTCTCCCTGACCGATATCGACCGTGGCGGCGCCCAGGCTTAGCAATCGCTGAACCTCGGCGGCCTGGTCGTCAGGTCGGAGATCCAGGTGCAGTCGGTTCTTGACCGTCTTGTTCTCGGGAACCTTCAGGAAGAGCAGGTCAGCTGCCACGCCGTCCTGAGGGCTGTCTTCAGCGGGTTCCAGCACATGCTGGTCGTCGCTGGCGTATGTCACCCGCCAGCCCAGTGCCTCGCGCCAGAATGCAGACAGGGTCATGGGGTCGTGACAGTCGATGCCAAGGCATTGGATCACCAGGCTCATCCTGGGACGCTACGACGCGGTGGCTGACCACACAATTGGTTTTCGAGAGCCCATATACGGTTGAGCCGTGACAGCCGCCTCCTCTGCCGCACAGAGTCGAACGCGGCGGGCGTCTGCCGCCCTTGACGTGATGACGAAACTGGTGCGGGCGTACGCCACTTCATCCGACGTGGAGCGCATCGCCGTCGTAGCCAACGCTCCCTTGCTGCCCGACAACGAGCGCGCGCACCAGATCGACGGTTGCGACCTCGTGTTCAGGTGTAACAGCTTCATCCTCGACGCACCCGGAGCACCAGCCCAACAGGGCAGTCGGGTCGATGTTGTCGTCTTCAACCGGGGCCTGAGAGCGACTCCGGTGTCGTTTTCGGGCTACCGCGACCGGCTCTATCTGATGGTCGAGCCGGGAAGGCTGCACTGGGAACCAGACGGGCGGCCCGGCTGGTGGCCAGCTGATCTGGGTCTTTTTCCCGTACCCAACCGCGAGATCACCTTGCCGCTTTCCGATGCGTTGGGTCTGCCGTCGCGCGACCAAGAGCTATGGGCCTCGACAGGTTTGATGGCCGCCTGGATCGCCGCAGTGCTGTTCCCCCGCGCTGAGCTGCTGCTCGCGGGCTATTCGATGCTGGACGAACCGGACCAGAAAGTGTGGCAGCATGCCTGGGGCGATGTCTGCATCGTCGGGCCGGAACACCGCCTCGAGGCCGAGGGAAGGCTGCTGCGATCGTGGATCGACATCGGACGTGCGCGCTTATTGCCGTGACGCTCGCCTGAACCGCTCACGCCCCACCCTCCCCGACCGACGCAACCAGGGAAAGAACCGCTCATGTCACCACTTCGACCCTCGGCAGTTCCCGGCGCGAAAGGCCTGGTGAGCCGCATTGACCAGGCCGTGCGTTGGCGCGCGGATGACCAGGTCGGCCCCCGTGTGGACGAGATCCATCAGCGCCTGGCAGCGTTGGAGCGACGGCTCGACGATTTCGGGCAGCGCCTGGACAAGCTCGGTCACGACAACTTCTGGACAGCCGAGGACGTACGCCGGATCGCCCCCCAGGTCGCCGCCCTCGACTACCGGCTCGAGAACATGCGTCAGAGTTCCCAGCCGGTCACCGGCTCGCCGGAGCAGCTCGACGAGGCCCGCAATATTCTCGACGAGGTGCGCCGGGAGCACGAGCGGATCAGGGTCCGTCTAACGGCGATTGCCTGGTACGAGGACCGCCTTCGCAAGCTCGAAGAGGGATTGGGTTCGACCGCAGCCGGCCCGGACGTCGTACACGCAGACGCGCCAGTTGTTGCCTCTGCCGAGCGCGAAGAACAGGTGCCACGCTCCTGACCACATTCGTGCACGTGAACGGTTTCAGGTCGTGCCGCCGGCTGCGCTGCCGCACTTTCGTGCACGTGATCGGTTTCTGATCCGTGCACTCTCAGTGCAACCGTCAACCTGGCTGGAAGAAGCGGCTCACCGCGTCGATGACCCGATCCACGTCGCCGTCGCCCATGGCGGGGAAGAGTGGTAAAGACAGCTGTTGGGCGTAGAACTCTTCAGCGTTCGGGCACATCCCTCGTCGGTAACCGAGATCGGCATAAGCCGGGTGCCAGTACACCGGGAGATAGTGGACCTGCACCAAGATTCGCGTGGCGCGCAGGGCGTCGTACAGCTGCCGCCGACGCCCGTCGAGGACCCGCAACGGGTACAGGTGCCACATCGGGTCGGCCCCTTCTCGGCACGGCGGTGTCGCGACCTCGTGGAGTGAGGCGAAGGCGCTGTTGTACGCCGCGACGATCTGGTCGCGTCGCTGCTTGAACCGGTCGAGCTTGCGGAGCTGCGTCACGCCCAGTGCGCAGAGCACGTCGGGGAGCCGGTAGTTGAGGCCGACCTCGTGCACCTCTTGGTGCCAGCCGCCCTCGTCGCCCATGCGCTGGGCCGAAGGGTCCCGCACCAGCCCGTGGTTGCGGAACTGGCGGGCCCGGTCGAGCAACGCAGGGTTGGTCGAGGCCACTGCCCCACCCTCTGCCGTGGTGAAGTTCTTCGTGGGGTAGAACGAGAACGTTGTCAGGTCGGCAAGGGAGCCGACCGGCCGCCCTTTCCACCTGCTTCCTACCGAATGGGCAGCATCTTGGACGAAGAGCGCGTCGCGCGCATGGGCAAGTTTCCGCAAGGCATCGGCCTCGACCGGATGGCCGGCGTAATCGACTCCGGTGATGGCCGCCGCACGCGAGGTCGCAGCGGCCTCGGCAGCACCCACATCGAGGTTGGCCGTGTCAGGCTCGACGTCGGCGAAGACGACGTCGGCGCCGAGCATGCTGGCGGTCGCCGCGGTAGCCACGAAGGTCATCGGCGACGTCACCACCTCGCTGCCCTTGCCGACGCCGGCAGCAGCGTATGCCGTATGAAGAGCAGCCGTTCCCGAGGTGACTGCAACGGTGGGAGCGCCTGTCCAGCCGCTAAGCGATCTCTCGAACCGCTCGACGGCTGGGCCGGTCGTCAGCCAGTCGCTTCGCAGGACGTCGACAACTGCCAAGATGTCGTCATCGTCGACCGACTGGTGGCCGTACGGGAGCGGATCATGCACCACAGCCGGGCCATCCGCAAGTGGAAGCTCAGGCGAAGCGTTCGACAAGGTCGCGCAGCTCCTCGGTGCCTAGCCACAGGTCGTTGTTGTCGGAACGGTAGGCGAAACCGTCGGGCACCGGATCGCCACCGTCGGGCGGCTCGAAGCCCCACCCGGCGAGATAAGGCATCACGACATACCGGTCGGGCAGCTTTACGGTACGGCGCGAGTCGTCGGCGGCGATCATCTCCTCGTGCAGCTTCTCGCCCGCGCGGATGCCGATCTCGTGGACCGGCGAACTCGGGGCGAGCGCGTCAGCGAGGTCGGTGATGCGCATGCTCGGGATCCGGGGAACGTAGAGCTCCCCGCCGTGCATCTGGTCGAAGGAGTCGACCACGAACTTCACTGCTTGCGGCAGCGTGATCCAAAAGCGGGTCATCCGCTTGTCGGTTATCGGCAACGACTTCCCGGCGAGTCCGAGCGCCTTGAACAGAGGGATCACCGAGCCGCGGGAACCCATGACGTTGCCGTAGCGGACGACGGTGAAGCGGCTCTCATAGCCAGCGGCGTAGTGGTTGGCCGCGATGAAGATGCGGTCGGCGCACAGCTTGGTGGCGCCATACAGGTTGATCGGGCTCGAGGCCTTGTCAGTGGACAGAGCGATGACCTTCTTCACGCCGCTGTCGATCGCTGCCTCGACCACGTTCTGCGAGCCGATGACGTTGGTCTGCACGTACTCGAAGGGGTTGTACTCCGCCGTGTCGACCTGTTTGAGGGCCGCAGCGTGGATGACGTAGTCGACCCCGTGCATGGCGCGCTCGAGGCGGTGTCGGTCTCGCACATCTCCGATGAACCAACGTAGACGAGGGTCGTCGTTGAACAGCGCCCTGACTTCATATTGCTTGAGCTCGTCGCGGCTGAGAATCACCAAGCGACGAGGATCAAGGTTGTCGAGCGCATAGCCGACGAAAGCCTTGCCGAACGAACCGGTTCCTCCAGTGATGAGGATCGACGCTCCGGTGAGGATCGACATACCTTCAGCTCCGTTGAGTCGGCGGCCCTGCCATGGGGGGTGAGACAGAATGATACGGAAGCCGCAGCAACTGTGTGGCGCACACACCACACTGGAGGTGGGCAGGGTTGCGCGTGATTGCGGTCGTTCAGGCGCGGATGGGCTCCTCGCGCCTGCCTGGCAAGGTGCTGCGTGACCTCGGTGGTCTCCCGGTGCTTGGTTGGGTGGTGCGAGCACTTGAGCAGTGTCGACTCGTCGACGAGACGGTGGTCGCGACGTCTGTCCACCCGGGGGACGACGAGATCGAGCGGTATGCCGCCGAGGTCGGGATCTCGTGTGTGCGCGGCTCTGAGGAAGATGTGCTGGCCCGGTTCTGTCTCGCTCTCGACGAGCACCCTTGCGACGCACTCGTCCGCATCACCGCGGACTGTCCACTGCTCGATCCTTCGTTGGTGGACCAGGTGGTTGCCGCATGGCGAGCCGATCCCTCCTGGGACTACGTCGCGACGACGTTGGTCCGGACCTTGCCCCGAGGTCAAGATGTCGAGCTCGTGTCAGCTGTTGCCCTCCACCACCTGAACGAGGTGGCCCGAGGTGGCCACCGCGAACACGTCACGAGCCTGCTGTACACCGAGCCAGAGGGTCGGCGGCTGCTCGGGTTGTCGATCGCTCCGGATGCCTCCGACCTCCGGGTCACTTTGGACACTGACGCCGACTGGGCGGCGCTGTCTGCTCTCGTCGCGGGGCTGGGCAACCGCGTGCTGGGATGGCAAGAGATCGTGGCCTTCCTGCGAGCCAACCCAGAAGTGGTGGCGATCAATCGCGCGGTGCAGCAGCGTGCGCTTGATGTCGGCTGACAAGGAGCTGTGATGTCCACCGGTGAGCAGGCTGGCTTCCCCGGGAAACTGCTGGTGTCCGCCGATGCCGGCCGACGCCGAGGCGCTGGCCACGTCATGCGTTGTCTGGCGGTTGCTGAGGCTGCGCGCAAAGGCGGGTGGTCGGTGGCCCTGTCGGCGGACTTGAGCGATCTGGCCTGGTTGAGGCCGTGGGTCAACTCGCTCGAGGTGGAGAGGGTCGGCGTCGCCCCCACCGTGGAGTCACTGATGGAGCTTGTCGGCTCGGGGCAGCCGGACGCCGTACTGCTCGACCACTATCAGTTTCCCGACGTGATGGCGGCGCTCACTGGCACCGGTGTGGTGTTTGCGAACCTCGAGGATGACGAGTTCGGCCGTCGAACTGCACATGTATCGATCGACTACGCCCTCGGCGCAGAGTCGGCGGTGCGCCCCGAGGACGGCTCGATGAGGTTGCTGCGTGGAGTCAGCTTCGCACCGATCCGAGCCGAGATCCGGGCCGGACGCGTCATGGATTACGAGGCTCGGACCCCATCCTCGAGGGGCCCGCTCGGCATTGCGGTTCTAATGGGTGGCACAGACGCTTTGGGGCTCGCAGCTACGGTTCGAGCGCTGATCGAGGAGACCGGCGCCACGACTGTGCCGGTCGACGGCGGTCTCGGTCTTGTTCGCCAGCTACGGGGTGCTGGCGCAGTCATCAGCGGCGCTGGCCTTTCTTCGTATGAGCTCGGCTGCCTCGGCATACCGATGGGGCTGCTGAAAGTCGCCGACAACCAGGAGCGCAACTATTCTGCCTTGGTGTCGGCCGGAGCCGCCGCGGGACTCGGTACGGCGGCTGAGCTCGAGGACCAGCCGCACCTTGTCAGAGACCGCCTCGGGGCCTGGTTGTCCGACCCGGCGGGCTTGGTGGCGAGGGCTGCAACCGGCCGGCGGCTGGTCGACGGTGAGGGTGCGGCCCGCATCATGGCCGCGGTCACCGCCACGCGCTCTGACCTGACGAGACGCTGACGCCTCAGCTGCGCCGTCCTCGAGGCATACGCTGGAGCATCGGGTGACCACGATCGAGAGGGAAATCGCGATGAGTGCGCGCAGCTATGGCCAGGCGGAGTTCGAGATCGCGGGGCGCAAGGTTGGGCCAGGTCATCCGGCGTACGTCATCGCCGAGGCCGGAAGCAACCACAACCGAGACCTCGAAACCGCCAAGCGGCTGATCGAGGTGGCAGCTGAGTCTGGAGCCGACGCGGTCAAGTTCCAGACCTACACTGCCGAAGGCCTCTACAGCCGGCACACACCTACCATGTCGTACCTCGAGGATTCCCAGCTGCTCAAGGACAGGGAGTCGGTCTGGGACCTGATCAAGCGAGTCGAGATCCCCTGGGAATGGCACCACGAGCTCGCAGACCACGCCAAGCGCAAGGAGATCCACTTCCTCAGCACTCCATTTCAGGAGGAGGCAGTCGACCTGCTCGAGTCGCTGGCCATGCCGGCCTACAAAATCGCGTCCTATGAGATCAACCACCTCCCGCTGATCGAAAAGTGCGCACGCACCGGCCGACCGCTGCTGATGTCGACGGGAATGGCGAGTCTGGGCGACATCGAGCGCGCGCTCGACACCGCCAACGCCGCCGGTGCCGACCGGGTGGCCATCCTGCACTGCGCCATCAACTATCCCCCTCACTTCGAGGACCTGAACCTGAGGGCGATTCCCACCTTGGCCTCGGCGTTTCGTATTCCGATCGGGTGGAGCGACCACACGAGAGGCCACACCGCTGACGTCGTCGCAGTGTCCCTGGGGGCGAGTCTCGTGGAGAAGCACTTCACACTGAGCCGCGATCAGGAGGGGCCCGACCACGCGTTTGCGCTGGAGCCCGATGAGCTGTCGGCGATGGTCGTCGCAATCCGTGAGGCGGAGGCGTCGCTCGGCGACTCAGTCAAACGGGTGACTGATGCCGAGGCAGAGATGTATGCACTGGGTCGCCGCAGCCTCGTAGCTGCCCGAGAGATCGCAGCCGGAGTCGAGGTCCAGCGAGAGGACATAGCGATCAAGCGCCCCGGAACCGGAATACCCGTGCACGAGCTGGATCTGGCCGTCGGACGGCGAACGAAGCATCACGTCGACGCGGACCAGGTGCTGACGTGGGCTGATCTTGGGTGAGGAGGCACTGACCCGGACGACCATGCCTGCGTAGGTGAGCGCCGGTGAGATCCGGCCAGCCCGGTATCCTGGGGCGCAGGTGCTCCACTCTGGCGCACGCTCGCGCAGCAGACAGGCCCAACCAAGGTGAGGCGCCGTGAGAGGCGAAGTCGATGACCGCTGACGCAGCAAGTAGCGCCCCCCCGACAAAGCCGTGCATCGGAGTCATAGGTGCTGGACGCGTAGGAGCAGTGCTAGCGGCAGGACTGACCGCTGCGGGATATCCACTGGCCGCGGTGGCTGGTGAGTCAGACGCTTCTCGTACTCGGATCGAGACTCTGCTGCCCGGCGTCCGAATCGACAAGCCCACAGCTGTCTCCAGAGCGGCAGAGATTCTGCTGCTGACCGTCCCCGACGACACCCTCGACAACGTCGTGCGCATGTTGGTGGCCTCGGGAGCAATCCGTTCCGGTCAGATCGTCGTACATACCAGCGGCCGGCACGGTTTGGGGGTTCTTCGGCCGGCTGTGGGGGTCGGCGCCAGAGGAATCGCCCTGCATCCTGCAATGACGTTCACCGGCACCGACCTGGATCTGGAGCGGTTGGCGAGTTGTACCTATGGCGTTACCTGTGCGTCGGAGGACCAGTCGATCGCTGAGGCACTCGTGACCGGCCTGGGTGGGCGCCTCGTCGCGGTGTCCGAAGCCAATCGCGAGCTCTACCACGCAGCGCTGGCGCATGGGTCGAACCATCTCGTCACGTTGGTGTCCCAGGCGATCGACTTGCTGCGCAGCGCGGATGCGGAGGATCCTGCTCTCGTGCTACGCCCGTTGCTTTCAGCCGCTTTGGACAACGCCTTGGCCTTCGGCGATGCGGCACTGACCGGACCGATCGTGCGTGGCGACGTCGAAAGCGTGGCGGCCCATCTGCGAAGCCTGGCGGCGCAGTCGCCCGCCACGGTGCAGTCGTACGTCGTCCTGGCGCGCGCCACTGCTAGCCGCGCGGTCGCCGCCGGGAGGCTCGAGCCGCGCCGAGCGGCAGCAATGGTGGAGGTGCTCAACGACGCCCTCGCCGGGCTCAGTGCGTGACAACACCTGATTCGAGGGCCGCCGGAGCCGGACAACACCACTTGGGAGCAACGGCCAACGGCAAGCGGTCGAGTCTCCGGTTGGCGACATCTCGGGCAGAGCTGAGTGCGCTCCTCCTCCGGTCGAGGACAGCCCAGAATGCGCGGGTGGCGTTGGTTCCGACGATGGGCGCGTTGCATCGTGGCCACGCCGCACTCCTCGACGAGGCGCGGAATCGATCTGACCTCGTGGTCGCCTCCATCTTCGTCAACCCGATGCAGTTCGGGCCTGCTGAGGACCTCGCGATATACCCTCGGGACCTCGCCGCCGACACTGCCCTGTGCCGAGACCACGGTGTGGACGTGGTGTTCGCGCCTTCCGTTGACGCCCTCTACCCGGCTTGGCCGCCGGCCGTCACGGTCGATCCTGGTGAACTCGGCGGCATTCTCGAAGGCGTCACCCGCCCGGGACACTTCAAGGGAGTGCTGACGGTCGTGGCCAAGCTGTTCGGCTTGATCGATCCTGATGTGGCCCTGTTCGGTGAGAAGGACTACCAACAGCTGGTGCTACTCCAGCACCTGGTCAAGGAGCTGTGCCTACCGGTCGAAGTGGTGGGGGTGGAAACGGTTCGGGAGCCGGACGGTCTAGCGCTCAGCTCACGCAATCGGTATCTTTCGGACGCCGAGCGGGTCTCAGCCTCGGCTTTGAGTCGGGCGCTAGTGGCCGGGCAGGCGGCCGGACCGCGTGGTCCGCGCGCGGTAGTCGCTGCGGCTGAGACTGTGCTCGCGGCGGACCCGGGAGTCGCCGTGGATTATCTCACCTTGCGCGCGGCCGACCTGAGCGATGCCCCTTCGTCAGGCGACGCCCGGCTGCTCGTTGCCGCCACTGTGGGTACCACGCGCCTCATCGACAACGTGGCTGTGAGCGTCGGATAGAACCCCTGAAGATCGCCGGAGGCAGGTTGCGGTACACGAAGTGGTACAGCCAGTACCCCACGATCCCGTAGCCTCTCGCTCATGGCTGAGTCCCCCCGCTTGGATATGCCCGTCAAGCAATCCGATGAGTTGCCGGAGCAGATGCGGGTCAGGCACGAGAAGCGCGCCAAGCTCATGGACCGCGGAATCTCGCCGTATCCCGTTACCGTGCCGCGCACGCACACGATCAAAGAAATAGTTGACAGTTATCAATCTTCTGAGCTGGGCCTTGACTCCGCCACGGGCGACGAAGTCGCAGTAACAGGGCGGGTGATATACCTGCGAAACACGGGAAAACTGTGTTTCGCCCGTTTACGAGAAGGAGACGGCAGCGAGCTACAGGCAATGCTGTCGGCAGCGCAGCTGGGACCGGAGTCGCTTCGAGATTTCAAGGCACTTGTCGACATAGGTGACCATCTAGCCGTCCAAGGCGAGGTCGTCACCAGCCGTCGAGGTGAGCTATCCGTCCAAGCGACGGCATGGCAAATAGCGGCCAAGACCCTGCGTCCGCTGCCAAGCGACCATCAGACTCTCAACGACGAGGCGAGAGTCCGGCTGAGATATCTCGATATGATCGTGCGTCCTGAATCTCGGGCTATCGTCCGCAACAAGGCGAAAGTGTTGCGTTCGCTACGGTCAACGCTTGATTCGCACGGTTTTATCGAGGTCGAGACACCCGTGCTGCAGCTAACCAACGGCGGGGCTGCGGCCCGACCCTTCCGGACTCATCTGAACGCCTTCGACCAGGCCATGTTGTTGCGCATTGCCCTCGAACTGGACCTGAAACGTGCGCTGGTAGGTGGGGTCGATCAGGTTTATGAAATTGGGCGCACGTTCCGAAACGAGGGTCTCGACTCAACGCACGCGGCCGAGTTCTCGATGCTCGAGGCATACGAGGCATACGGCGACTACAACACCATGGCGGACCTGATCAAGGCCCTTGTGGTCGATGCCGCTCGCGCTATCGGCCGAACGCGTATCTCGGGTCGTAACGGCGCCGACATCGACCTGGAGGGCGAATGGCGAGATGCCACTTTGTTCGAGCTGGTCTCAGAAGCTGTTTCCCATCCGCTGACTCTGGATACTCCGACGGAGACCCTCCGAGCGCTTGCCGAAAGCCACGCCGTGCCGCTACTAACAAACTGGAACAGTGGCGAGATAATTCTCGAATTGTACGAGAAACTCGTAGAGCACACGCTGGTCGTTCCTACATTCGTGAAGGACTACCCCGAGTCCGTACGTCCTCTTGCGCAACCTCATCGCACCCAGCCAGGTTTGGTGGAGGCTTTCGACCTCGTCATCAACGGGACTGAACTCGGCACGGCCTACTCAGAACTCAATGATCCGGTGATTCAGCGTGAGCGGCTTAGCCGCCAGTCGTTACTGGCGGCCCTTGGCGATCCCGAGGCGATGGATTTGGACGAGACCTTCCTTCGCGCGCTGGAGTTCGGCATGCCCCCTGCCGGGGGACTGGGCATCGGCGTGGATCGTTTGGTTATGCTGCTGGAAGGCGTGGGTATTCGAGAAGCGATCCTGTTTCCCCTCGTTCGACCCGAATAGCATGCGGCGTAAAGAAGTTCCGACTATTCTGGAGTTCTTGCAGATCCGCGATGGGAGATACTGGCTGTGGCGCAACGGGTGCACATTGTTCTTGAAGACGACCTCGATGGTGGCAATGCTGACGAGACGGTGAAATTCGGCCTTGACGGGACGAACTACGAAATGGATTTGTCGTCTGCCAACGCTGCGTCGCTTCGTGACGCCCTCGCGCCGTATGTCGCGTCGGCTCGTCGAGCCAGCGGAAGCAGAGGCAGTCGCAGACCTTCCCGCGGCCGCTCCGCTGGAGGCGACGCAAGCAACGCCTCACAGATGCGGGACTGGGCGCGCGAACACGGCTACACCGTCTCCGACCGTGGACGTGTCTCAGCTGACATCAAAGCCGCCTACGACGCAGCACACTGACCCCTCGTACCTGCGCCCTTTGGCATGAGCCAGTGCGTTTTGCCCGCTCGGCGTGGGAACAAGTCTCGCCGAGCAGCGGTTGTGACCCTTGACAAGATCGTCGCGTTCTGGACTGTGGTCGGAGCCGACTAGCATGGGGAGCGAGTGCACTAAGCAAGGAGCGATGGGGATATGTTCGAGAGGTTCACCGACCGCGCACGCCGCGTTGTCGTCTTGGCGCAAGAAGAAGCCAGGATGCTCAGCCACAACTACATCGGCACCGAGCACATCCTTCTCGGGCTCATCCATGAGGGCGAAGGGGTGGCGGCTAAGGCGCTTGAGAGCCTGAACATCTCGCTCGAGGCCGTCCGGGCCCAAGTGGAGGAGATCATCGGTCAGGGCCAGCAGGCGCCCAGTGGACACATCCCGTTCACACCGCGTGCCAAGAAGGTTCTCGAGCTCAGCTTGAGAGAGGCACTTCAGCTCGGCCATAACTACATCGGCACCGAGCACATCTTGCTGGGACTCATTCGTGAGGGCGAAGGGGTAGCGGCCCAGGTACTGGTCAAGCTCGGCGCCGACCTCAACCGGGTCCGCCAGCAGGTCATCCAGCTGCTCAGTGGCTACCAGGGCAAAGAGACCGCCACCGCTGGCGCCCCTACCGAGGGCGCCCCCTCGTCGTCTTTGGTTCTCGACCAGTTCGGGCGCAACCTGACCCAAGCTGCCCGCGAGGGCAAGCTCGACCCGGTCATCGGGCGCGGCAAAGAGATCGAGCGCGTGATGCAGATCCTGTCACGCCGCACCAAGAACAACCCGGTGCTCATCGGCGAGCCCGGTGTCGGCAAGACCACGATCGTCGAGGGTCTCGCCCAGGACATCGTCAAGGGAGATGTCCCCGAGACGCTCAAGGACAAGCAGATCTACACCCTTGACCTGGGCGCGCTCGTCGCCGGTTCGCGTTACCGCGGAGACTTCGAGGAGCGACTGAAGAAGGTCCTCAAAGAGATCCGGACCCGCGGTGACATCGTGCTCTTCATCGACGAGATCCACACACTTGTAGGCGCCGGGGCAGCAGAAGGCGCGATCGACGCAGCAAGCATCCTGAAGCCAATGCTCGCCCGGGGCGAGTTGCAGACCATCGGTGCGACCACCCTCGACGAGTACCGCAAGCACCTCGAAAAGGATGCGGCACTTGAACGACGCTTCCAGCCGATCCAGGTGGCGGAGCCGTCCATCGCGCACACCATCGAAATGCTCAAGGGTCTGCGTGACCGTTACGAGGCGCACCACCGCGTCACCATCACCGACGAGGCCCTGGTGTCGGCAGCCACGTTGGCTGCCCGTTACATCTCCGACCGATTCCTGCCGGACAAGGCCATCGACCTCATTGACGAGGCCGGCTCGCGGCTACGCATCCGTCGTATGACGGCTCCGCCGGACCTGCGGGAGTTCGACGAGAAGATCGCCGCTGTGCGCCTCAAGAAAGAGGGCGCGATCGACGCGCAGGACTTCGAGGTCGCAGCATCGCTGCGCGACGAGGAGAAGAAGCTGACTCTGGCGAAGGCAGAGCGCGAGAAGCAGTGGAAGGCCGGCGACATGGATGTCGTCGCCGAGGTCGACGAAGAGCTCATAGCAGAAGTGCTCGCGACGGCCACCGGTATCCCTATCGTCAAGCTCAGCGAAGCCGAGTCCACGCGGCTGCTCAAGATGGAAGACGAGCTGCACAAGCGCGTCATCGGCCAAGACGAGGCGATCCGGGCGCTGTCCCGGGCCATCCGCCGAACCCGCGCCGGCCTTAAGGACCCAAAACGTCCTGGTGGGTCGTTCATCTTCGCCGGACCCTCAGGTGTCGGTAAGACCTGGCTGTCCAAGACCTTGGCCGAGTTCCTCTTCGGAGACGAAGATGCCCTCATCCAGTTGGACATGAGCGAGTTCTCCGAGAAGCACACGATCTCGCGGCTCTTCGGCTCACCTCCGGGCTATGTCGGCTATGACGAGGGCGGGCAGCTCACCGAGAAGGTGCGCCGCAAACCCTTCTCCGTCGTGCTGTTCGACGAGGTCGAAAAGGCGCACCCCGACATCTTCAACTCGCTGTTGCAGATTCTTGAGGAGGGGCGGCTGACCGATTCCCAGGGTCGGGTCATCGACTTCAAGAACACGGTCATCATCATGACCACCAACCTCGGCACCCGCGACATCGCCAAAGGGGTCAACCTCGGGTTCCAGCAGTCGAGCGACGTGGCCGGTTCCTACGACAAGATGAAGGCCAAGGTGACCGAGGAGCTCAAACAACACTTCCGACCAGAGTTCCTCAACCGGGTCGACGAGATCATCGTGTTCCCGCCGTTGACACGCGACGAGATCATCTCGATGGTCGACTTCATGATCGACTCGGTCGAGATCCGGATGCGTGACCGCGACATGGGCCTCGAGCTCACTCAGGCCGCTAAGGAGCTACTCGCAAAGCGCGGCTTCGACCCCGTGCTGGGTGCGCGCCCACTGCGACGCACGGTGCAGCGCGACATCGAGGACATGCTGGCGGAGAAGATGCTGTACGGCGAAGTCGGTCCCGGCCAGATCGTGCTGGTCGACGTCGAGGGTGAGGGCGCCGATGCGCAGTTCACGTTCCTGGGCACGGCAAAGTCTGAGTTGCCCGACGCCCCTCCGGTAGCCGAGGCCCTACCGCCTTCAGGCTGAGAGTCCCTCCCGGCACGAGGTGTGGGCATGCTGGCTCACGGCAGAGCGAAGGTGCCACAGCTTGCTCGCACGACCAGACCGTCCGAGACAAGGGAGGCGAGCGCACGTTCGAGTTGCACGGCGTCGTCCCAGGTGGCGTCGACCACCGCGATGGGGACGGGCAGGTCGCTTTCTCGGAGCGCGGACAGGATGCGGCCGCGACACTCGCGGTCGGTCCCGGCATAGGTCTGGCTGTGTCGTCGCTCCTCGTTGGCAGCCGGGTAACCGGCCAGACGCCAAGCGCACAGCGACGAGACGGGACATCGGTCGCAGCGTGGGGCCGAAGCTGTGCAGATCACCGCTCCCAGCTCCATCACCGCGACGTTCCATCGTGCGGAGATGCTGGGGGACTCGGGAAGCACGCTGCCCGCCAGCAGACGTTCAGCCCTGCTGAGCCGTGCGGGTGGGTGCTCCACGCCGACGAGAAGTCGGCTCAGGACGCGACGCACGTTGGTATCCAGCACGACCGTGCGCTGGCCGAAGGCGAAAGCTGCGACTGCAGCCGCTGTGTACTCTCCGACTCCCGGCAGCCGCCGAAGGTCGTCCACGGACGACGGAACTCTTCCATCGTGCCGCTGCTCGATCGCCACCGCTGCCTCATGCAGCCGCAGCGCCCGCCGTGGATAACCTAGTCGGCCCCACCCGCGGATGGCCTGTCCCGGCGACTCCGCGGCCAAAGCCGCAGGAGCAGGCCAACGGCGCATCCAGGCGCGGTAGACGGGAAGCACCCGGGCAACGGGCGTCTGTTGAAGCATGACTTCGCTGACGAGTACGGCCCAGGCTCCCACCTCGGGACGGCGCCACGGGAGGTCCCTCGCGGAGCTGTCGTACCAATCGAGAATAGGTCGTTGGGCAGCGCAGCTGGGCATGTCGAGGCGATGATGCCACAGATGCGGTCGGTGCCCGGCTAGCGTGAATCCATGAGCACTGTGGTCCGCCCATCAGGGCCGCTGCCGACGCGCGTCTACTGGCTGCGTCGGCTCGTCCTGGCGCTGGTTCTCGTCACGCTCGTCGCACTGGTGTGGTGGTTCCTGGTCCGCGGCGATGATACCGACGGTGACACCGCAGGCGCCGCCGCCCAAGCGTCCGCAAGCGGTGACGGCAGCGGGCGGCGAACTGAGGCGAACCGCGGCCAACAAGCCCGGTCGAACCCCGAAGCCGAGGAGAGGCCCGTCCCTTCAGGCGACGGGAACGATCGATCCCAGGCGGCCGAAGGGCAGAGCGCCGCCCCCGGCTCGACAGGTTCGGGCCTGGATGCACCGGGCGAGGAGCCACTCCTCCAGCCGAGTGGTGACTGCGACCCCACCGACGTTGATATCGCCATCGTGGTGGACGACACGACCGAAGGTAGGGGGATGTCAGCTCGTCTGCGTTTGACGAGTGAGGCCGAGCCGGCCTGCACGTTGGCGATCACCGCCGACGCACTCGCCCTGCGAGTGACCTCAGGATCCGACACGGTGTGGACAAGCCAAGAATGTCCCGACTCGGTTTCGTCGCGCCGGGTGGTCGTTCGTCAGAAACCGGCGACGGTTTACACCTTCGACTGGGACGGCAAGCGCTCGGTCGTCAACTGCCAGAGCCCGGGCGAGGTTGCCGGCGCGGGAGGCTACTGGCTCGAGGCAGCGCTGGTGGGCGCTGGTGTCGAGAGGGCCTACTTTGACATCACCTGACGTGAGGGGGGTGCCACGTCCCTCACACGTAACGTTCGAGGATGCTCGACTCTGCCAGCCGGGAAAGTCCCTCCCGAACTGACCGGGCGCGCGTGTCGCCGACGCCTTCGACGGCTTGGAGGTCGTCGATACTGGCGGCCAGGAGCTTCTGCAGGGTGCCGAAGTGTTCGACGAGGCGTTCGACCACCGAACCGGGAAGTCGTGGCACCTTCGCGAGCAGCCGATAGCCTCGGGGGCTCACCGCACTGTCCAGATTTTCGGCGCCACCGAGTCCGAGCGGCCGAGCGGCCGAAGCAAGGTCAAGCAGGTCAACGGCTGAGAGCGCGTCGATATCGGCGAGCACGGAATGTGGGTTGCGCGCTCTTCGGCCAGATGGCAGATAGTCGCGCACCACGAGTTCGCGCTCATAGGCCACGCCTGCTACCAGCTCGTCAAGCTGCAGCGCCAGCAGTCGGCCGTCGATGCCTAGCACCAGCACGTAGTCGTCGATCTCTTTGGCGATGCGCAGCACCATCTCGAGGCGCTGGACCACGGCCGCCACGTCTCGAACGGAGACAAGGTCTTCGATTTCGAGTGCCGACAACGTGCCGGACACCTCGTCGAGGCGCATCTTGTAGCGCTCGAGAGTGGCAAGTGCCTGGTTGGCGTGCGCGAGGATCGCGCCGGTGTTCTCCAGCACGTAGCGCGTTTCTCCGACGTACAAAGCGATGATGTGCATGGACTGCGAAACGGAGACGACGGGGAAACCAGTCTGCCGGGCGACCCGGTCGGCTGTGCGGTGTCGCGTCCCGGTTTCCTGAGTGACGATGGAGTAGTCGGGCATCAGGTGCACGCCGGCGCGAATGATCCGGGTGACTGCCTCGTCACAGACGACTGCGCCGTCCATCTTGGCAAGCTCACGCATCCCCGCAGCGCTGAACTCGACGTCAAGCTCGAAGCCGCCAGTGGAGATCGAGTCGACGACCTTGTCGTTGCCGAGCACGATCAGTGCGCCTGTGCGCCCCCGGAGAATGCGCTCCAGCCCTTCGCGCAGGTCGGTGCCAGGGGCGACTGCAGCCAAAGTGGCGCGCAGCTTCTCATCCGCCGCCTGCTTGTCGCTGGCTGCCACTTCTGCCCCCCTCGTCCAGCCCCGTGGTGTGCCTGATCAGTGTAGAGCCAGGCAATCGTGAGACTGGCATCGGCGCAGGTCACAGTAGCAACATGGTCAGCCGACGACGTGGAGATCTGGGGGTATGGCGCAGGGGAGGCGGTCGACCAGCTGCAGCACCCGCAGGGCGGAGTAGAGGTCCCGGCACTCAAGGATAGTGAGCGCCTGGAGTGGGGGCAGCGGTGCCGGCGAGGATCCATGAGACGCCGGTATGACGGCATTGGTGAAGCCGAGCCGGGCGGCTTCGGTAAGCCGATGGCCGAGGTTGGGCACCGACCGGAGCTCGCCTGCAAGCCCCACCTCTCCGATCGCTACCACGCCATGCGGGAGAGCAACGTTGACGGCTGCACTCGCTACCGCAATCGCGATGGCAAGATCTGCCGCCGGAGCCCGCAGTGATGCGCCGCCGACCGTGGCGGCGTAGACGTCAACCGGTCCCAGCTGGATGCCGACTCGGCGCTGCAGCACCGCTAGCAGCATCGCCAGCCGCGAGGAGTCGAGCCCACTGACTGCCCGACGCGGTTGGGCCGCGGAGGAAGGCGTCACCAG
>JACCSH010000142.1 GCA_013813125.1 Nocardioidaceae bacterium
AGTTCGTCTTGGGCTTGCTCAACGACTACGGGCTAGCGGACTTCTACCTCGAGCTGTCAACGAGAGACGAGGACAAGTTCGTCGGCTCGCCCGAGATATGGGAGGAGGCGACTGACACCTTGGAACGGGTCGCGACAGCCTCCGGTCTGGAGCTTGTCCCCGACCCCGGAGGCGCTGCGTTCTACGGCCCCAAGATCTCCGTGCAGGCGCGGGACGCGATCGGCCGGACCTGGCAAATCTCCACGATCCAGCTGGACTTCAACTCACCGGAGCGCTTCGAGCTCGAGTACACCGCCTCAGACGGCAGCCGCCAGCGCCCGGTGATGATCCACCGCGCGTTGTTCGGCTCGATCGAGCGGTTCCTGGGAGTGCTGACGGAGCACTACGCTGGCGCTTTCCCCCCGTGGCTCGCGCCAGTTCAAGTCGTGGCAATTCCCATCGCTGAACGCCATGAGGACTATCTGGTCGCGTTGGCCGCGGAGCTGAAGAGGCAGGGCATACGAGTCGAGGTCGACCGATCGGATGATCGGATGCAGAAGAAGATCCGAAACGCCCAGCTAGCCAAGGTGCCGTTCATGGTTATCGCCGGCGATCGCGATGTCGACGAAGGTGCTGTCTCGTTCCGCTACCGCAGCGGTGAGCAGGACAACGGTGTGCCGACAGATGAGGCTGTCCGACGGGTCGTCGATGCAGTCGAGCGGCGGGTCCAGGTGTGACGCAGTTCGAAGAGCAGCAGGGGGCCGGTGAGTCGGACCCGTTTCTGCGGTTGTGGACTCCACATCGGATGGCGTACATCAAGGGCGACAACAAGCCGGCAGACGGCGGGGCTCCCGAAGACTGCCCCTTCTGCAGGATCCCCGGACTCGATGACGCCCAAGGTCTCGTCGTACGGCGTGGCGAGCACGCGTTTGCCGTGCTCAACCTCTATCCGTACAACCCTGGTCACCTGATGGTGTGCCCGTACCGTCACCTCGCCGACTACACCGAGCTCAGCCGCGAGGAGACTCTCGAGGTGGCCACGTTGACCCAGCAGGCCATGCGGGCAGTGCGCAACGCCAGTGGGGCGCGTGGTTTCAACATCGGCATGAACCAAGGGGCGATTGCGGGCGCGGGGATCGCCGCCCACCTGCACCAGCACGTGGTTCCTCGCTGGGGCGGCGACACGAACTTCATGCCCGTGGTAGGCCACACAAAGGTGCTACCCCAGTTGCTGGGTGAAACGCGAGAGCTGATCGCCCGCTCATGGCCGGACCCGGCCCGAGAAGACCGCGACTTACCCGATGCTTGAGCGATTTCGTCGGTTCTGGACCGACCTTTTCAAGCCGGTCTCTCACCTGTTGATCAGACTCGGCGTCTCGCCTGACTCAGTCACCATCGTAGGCACGATTGGCGTGGTCGCGGGCGCCTTGGCGTTCTTCCCCCGCGGAGAGTTCTGGATCGGGGTCCTAGTGATCACCGCGTTCGTCTTCTCCGACCTCATCGACGGCGACATGGCACGCACGTTGGGCACCTCCTCGCGATGGGGTGCGTTTCTCGACTCGACGCTCGACCGGCTCGGGGACGCAGCGATCTTCGCCGGGCTCGTACTGTGGTTCTTCGGTGACGGCGACGACCGGCTGCTCGGATGCGTTGCTCTTTGGGCTCTCGTGATGGGGTCGGTGACGTCGTACACGCGGGCCAAGGCAGAGAGCCTCGGGCTGCAGGCGAAGGGCGGCATTGCTGAACGCGCAGACCGGCTTGTCTCGTTGCTCGTGGTCACGTTCTTCGCCGACGTGCTGGATCTCCCGATTCTGCTAGCCGCTGTGTTATGGCTACTCGCGGCTGCCAGCACCGTCACCGTCGTCCAGCGCATCGTTTCGGTACGACGCCAGACGCTTGCCCCGACTACACCTCCCCCCTGATGGCCGGCAGAGCTCCCGCGGCATCGGCTCGCGACCGGCTGGTGGACCAGACCTTCGCGATGGGTTGGGCGCTGACCCGCCATACGCCGGAGCCCCTCGCTGAGCAGCTGATGGAGAGAGCCGCAGACCGCGTTTGGGCTCGCCATACCGCAGGCGTCAAGCAACTGGAGCGCAACTTGGGTCGTGCGGTCCCCGGACTGCGGACTGAACAGGGGCGGGACCTATCGCGGCAGGCGATGCGGTCGTACTTCAGGTACTGGCACGAGGCCCTGCGGCTGCCGTCGTGGTCGGAATCGCGCATTGTCGATACCGTGGTGACGGCCAACGAGGCACCACTGCGCACCGGCTTCGACCAAGGCCGCGGCGCCATCATCGCGTTGCCGCACATGGCCAACTGGGACCTCGCCGGCGGCTGGGCCTGTCTGACCGGGATGCCCGTGTCCACGGTGGCCGAGCGGCTCCAGCCAGCGACCCTCTATGAGCGGTTCGTGAGGTACCGCGAGGCGCTGGGCATGGAGGTCATCGCTCTCACCGGCAGCGGCAACCCGCTGACCAGGCTTCGCGACTCCGTGCGAAGTGGCCGGCTGGTCTGTCTATTGGCTGACCGAGACCTCACCAGGTCGGGTGTCGAGGTGGAGCTCCTCGGCGAGGGGGCGATGATGGCCGGAGGAGCCGCCGCCCTCGCCCGCCTCACCGGCGCGCCGCTGGTGGCGATGACCTTGTCCTACCGGGGGCCGCTGCTGCGGCTGCACTTCAGCGACGTGATCCCAACAGTGTCTGGTCGAAGTGGCGTAGTTGTTATGACGCAACAGATCGCCGACTGGTTCTCCGAAGGGATACGAGAGTCGCCGGTCGACTGGCACATGATGCAGCCCCTGTTCACCGCGGACCTGACCCCGGCAGCCGACCCGAGCGCGCGGGGACCGCGGCGATGAGGCCTCCACCATGAGGATCGGACTCGTCTGTCCCTACTCGCTCGAAGTCCCAGGTGGCGTCCAGAACCACGTCCGCGACCTCGCGGAGCAGTTGAACTCTCGTGGCCATCACGTCGCGGTCCTGGCCCCCGGTTCGCCCTCCGGGTTAGAAGTATCAGGGCCTGGAGTCGCAGATCGCAGGCACGGTGAGGTCCCAGTCACCTATGCCGGCATGGCCGTTCCGATTGCGTACAACGGGTCGGTCGCCCGCCTAGCCTTCGGCCCTCGGGTGGCGCTGCGGACCCGCCGCTGGCTTGCCGACGGGCGGTTCGACGTCCTGCACGTGCACGACCCCTTGACCCCAAGCGTGTCCCTCCTTGCGTTACGGGCCAGCAAGGTCCCGGTGGTGGCGACATTCCATACGGCCAGTCCGCGCTCGTGGATGCTCGAGTCCGCGGGCAACTTGTTCAGCGCATCGTTCGACAAGATCGCCGCCCGGATCGCCGTCTCCGAGTCGGCCCGCGCGACGCTGGTGCAGCACATCGGCAGCAACCCCGTCGTCGTGCCCAACGGGATCTACTGCGACCGTTTCGCCTCTGCCGAGGCGGTGCCGGGGTGGGCTGAGGGCGGGATGTCGCTGGTGTTTCTTGGTCGTATCGACGAGCCACGCAAGGGTCTCGACGTCATGACAGCGGCCTTTGCGGCGATCGCGGCGGATTGGCCGACTGCTCGGCTCCTCGTGGCCGGACGGGGCAAACGTCCGGCCATGAGCAGGCTGACTCCCGAGGTACGGCAGCGAATCCGCTTCCTCGGACCTGTTTCGGACGCTGATCGAGCGCGTCTCTTCGCGTCAGCCGCGGTGTACGTCGCCCCGCACACCGGTGGCGAAAGCTTCGGCATCGTCCTGCTCGAAGCGATGGCCTCGGGTGCGCCGGTGGTGGCAAGCGACCTTCCCGCGTTTGAAGCCGTGCTCGGAGGGGCCCGGCTCGGCGAGCTGTTCGCGGCGGGCGACCCAGCCGCCGCGGCGCGGGCCATCAGTCAGCTACTCGGCGATCCGGGGCGCAGAGCGGAGCTCAGCCGACGGGGAAGGGAGGCCGTATGGGGCTATGACTGGTCGGTTGTGGCGCCTGGCATCGAGGCGATTTATCAGCAGGTCGTGCAAGCCGGCTCGTTCCGTTAACGGGTCGCCTGCCCTCACCCCGCACGCCGTATCATGGAGGCGGAGGCCGGCTGTGAGGATTGGCCTTACTCAGCCCAGATACTCCCCCTGCAACGAGAGGCGCCCCAGTTGACCGAGGCAGCAGCAACCGAACCCACCAGCGCGAGCTCGGGCACCGCCAAAGTCAAGCGCGGCATGGCCGAGATGCTCAAGGGCGGGGTGATCATGGACGTGGTGACGGCATCACAGGCCAAGATCGCTGAGGACGCCGGGGCTGTCGCGGTGATGGCCCTGGAGCGGGTGCCGGCTGATATTCGCGCGCAAGGTGGCGTGTCCCGCATGAGCGACCCGGACATGATCGAGAGCATCATCTCTGCCGTGTCGATTCCCGTGATGGCGAAGGCGCGCATCGGACATTTCGTCGAAGCACAGGTGCTGCAGAGCCTGGGAGTCGACTACGTCGACGAGTCCGAGGTGCTTACCCCTGCCGATTACGCCCACCACATCGACAAGTGGCAGTTCACGGTGCCGTTCGTCTGCGGGGCGACCAACCTAGGCGAGGCACTGCGCCGCCTCACCGAGGGTGCCGCCATGATTCGATCGAAAGGTGAGGCCGGCACGGGCGATGTGTCCAACGCCACGATGCACATGCGCAGAATCGGTGGCGAGATCCGCCGTCTCCAGTCGATGAGCCCCGACGAGCTCTATGTGGCTGCCAAGGAACTCCAAGCGCCCTACGATCTGGTGGCCGAGGTGGCATCTTTAGGCAAGCTTCCGGTGGTGCTGTTCACGGCGGGTGGCATCGCCACTCCCGCCGACGCCGCCATGATGATGCAGCTGGGTGCGGAGGGAGTCTTCGTCGGCTCGGGCATCTTCAAGTCCGGCAACCCAGCCGAGCGCGCGGCAGCCATCGTCAAGGCGACGACTTTCTACGACGACCCAGACGTGATTGCCAAGGTGTCCCGGGGCCTCGGTGAGGCGATGGTCGGCATCAACGTCGACGAAATCCCGCAGCCTCACCGTCTCGCCGAACGCGGTTGGTAGCGGGTGGCGATCGGAAGCCCCGACAAGTCCGCTCGCCTCGCTCAACTGCGCTCATACGCGCGCCTTCAAGTACGGTCTGGCTTCGAGACTGCCGAACAGGTCCGCGCCGACGTATTCGACGCGGTTCACGACGAGGTCAAGGAACTGGACCAGGCGCAGCAGTTGACCGATGAGTTGCTCAACGCTGAGATAGCGGATCTCACCCGCGAAGCGGCGAGCTGGTCGGGCAACACACAGTTCGACGACCTGCAGGCGGCGTTCGCCGACCTCGAGGCTCGCGACATCGTGGTCCTGCAAGCGTGTGAGGACCACTGGGCGGCGCAGCAGGTGCTCGAGAAGCGCGCCGCCGAGGGCAAGCGGCCCTGGGGCATCGCCTACTTCACGCCCTCAGACGTCTGGCATGCAGTCGAGCACGGCATGCTGGAGATCAACCTTTGGCACGGCAGCAGCGCCAATGTCGCCGCTGGTGAAGAGCTGCTGACCTTTGTTCACGACACGTTGGCTCGGCATGGGATCGCGTCCCTCTTCGATGAAGGTCGCATCGAGGTCACCGTGTCGTGGCAACGGCGCCCCACCTCGCCGTCGAGTTGAGCGAGATCCTGCGGTGACGTCGCAACCTCTCATCGGAGTCCTGGCCCTTCAGGGCGACGTGCGCGAGCACCTACGAATGCTCGAAGGTCTCGGTGCGGCAGTCCAAGCCGTCCGCCGACCCCAGGAGCTGGCGAGAGTCGATGCCGTCGTCATCCCTGGCGGCGAATCGACCACGATGTACAAGCTTGCAACCATCTTCGATCTGCTGGAGCCACTGCGAGATCGCATCGCCTCAGGCATACCTGCCTTTGGCACCTGTGCCGGCATGATCATGCTGGCCAGTCAGATCGAGGACGGCATCGCGGGCCAGCAGACTCTCGGTGGCCTCGACGTCGTCGTACGACGCAACGCCTTCGGCCGACAGGTCGACTCGTTCGAGTCCGACGTCGACTTCTTGGCGTTCGAGACCCCGTTCCATGCACTCTTCATCCGGGCACCCTGGGTGGAGCGAGCCGCAGATGGCGTCGAAGTGCTGGCCACCCTCGCCGACGGTCCATTCCTCGGTAGGATCGTCGCCGTTCGCCAGGGGGTCGTCATGGCCACGTCGTTCCATCCGGAGATCACCTCCGACGATCGAGTGCACCGCTATTTCATCGATCTCGTCCGCAGCACCTGAAGGAGATTCTGTTTCCATGTCCGGCCACTCCAAGTGGGCGACCACCAAGCACAAGAAGGCGGTGGTCGACGCAAAGCGCGGCAAGCTGTTCGCGAAGCTGATCAAGAACATCGAGGTGGCCGCGCGCACCGGTGGCGGTGACCTGGCCGGTAACCCAACGCTCTACGACGCGGTTCAGAAGGCAAAGAAGTCCTCGGTCCCGAACGACAACATCGACCGGGCGGTGAAGCGGGGTTCCGGGCTCGAGGCTGGTGGCGCCGACTGGCAGACCATCATGTATGAGGGCTATGCGCCGGGAGGGGTGGCGCTGTTGATCGA
>JACCSH010000165.1 GCA_013813125.1 Nocardioidaceae bacterium
CTACTACGTCGATCAAGCCGACCGCGATGCTGTGCGAATGATGCCCCCACCAAGGATCGTGCGCCGGATGACGTCCTGGCCAACCACGGCCACCGTCCCCGGTGGACGCCCGACTCGTACTCCCTCGGCAACCGTCGACTTGCCCGATCCGCTGTTCCCCCGAATCACAATCAACCGGGACGACAAGGACCCAACCGTGGACGACCTCTCCGTCATCCGAGCGCTGAACCAGCAGGCGAAATCGACATCGACCCATCGTCTCTCAGGGATCGTGAACGAGGCGCATTCGACGCCGGTGATTCGGATGGGTCTAGAGCTGTTGGAGCCGTGCATACGAGCGTCACACCGCCGCGAGCGAGCCCTTGTCTTATCTGGTCCTTCGTTACCGTGGTAGCTGGGCCGAACGTACTCATCTGGCCGAATTGAGGACGCTCTGACACGGTGCTGAATCGTCACGGAGCGCAGTCTCGAAAAGTCGGTTGCCACGCCGGTCTCCAGATCGACATGGTGGTGGTGCCGAAGGGAGATGCGGTGGACCTCGAATTGCCCAGTCAGCTACGCGTCGAGCAGCGGGAGCTAATCGTCGACCTGGCCGAGCGCAACGACGCCGACGACGGTGAGGGGCTGCTCGGGCTGGTGCTGTCCGGCTCCGCGGCCCGCGGCATGGCAACCGAGCGCTCCGACCTCGACGTGTATGTCGTGCTCACCGACGACGTCGCTCGGGAGCGCCGTACCATCCGGTCCACAACCGTGGACGAGGTCCCGGTGTCGTTATCGGAGCTGGAGGCCGTCCCGCCGTTCGGCAGCCAGGGCTGGTGGTTCCGCTGGTCCTTCGCCTGGGCGCCGACGCTGCTCGACCGGACCGACGGCCGGATCCCCGCGGCGGTACGACGGCAGGCGACGCTGACCCCCGAGGAGAGTGACGCTGTGTTGGTCGACCACGACCGGCTGGACGGTTGGATCAACTACGCCTACCGGGCGCTCAAGGCCGACCGTGATGACCGCCCGCTGGAACGTCGCCTCGACGCGGCCGAGTCGATGCCGTGGCTACTTGACGTCGTGTTCGCCCTGGCCGGGCGGGTCCGGCCGTATCACAAGTACCTGCCCTGGGAGGTGCGCGAGCATCCGCTCCCGGACTGGCCCGCCGATGTGCTCCTTCCGGTGCTGCAGCACACCCTCGACGGTGACCCTGCCGCGATCCGAGAGACGTTCGCGCGGGTCAAGACCGGCTGTGGAGCGTACGACGCGGCGAGGGGGAACGACCGCACGCGCGAGATCATCGACGGCTGGGGCGATGAGCTCATGCTCTTTACGCTCCCAGCGCCTGGAACGTTGCTATGCCGGCGTGAGTGAATGCGGACGCGGAGACCGGGAGAGGCTGTCGGTGGGTCAGCGGCCGCACACTAGCCAGACCAACTCACCATCATCGTCCGTCGTGGTGTGGTCGCGACGGAACCTGAGCTCCAGCACCCGCGACGACGGCGCGTTCCACGACCGCACGGTCGACCAGATACGACGGCGGCCGGTTTCGAAGGCGGCCTCCAGCAGCGCGCGCGAGGCTTCGGTGGCGGGGTACGGAGCACGAGTGCGCCGATGCCGATGGCCTCGATCGTGGCCGTCATCGCATCAATCCGCCGTCGCGCGTCCTCGGTCGTGAACGGGCCGGTTCCTCGCGCAATGAGAAACTCCGTGAACCGCTCCGCATCCTTGTCCTCCTCCGCCGTGAGGAGCAACCGCTCGGTCTCGATCCGCAACCGCGTCGGCAAGTAGTTCATGAGGACAGTCAAACAACCTTCATTACCGCACTCCCGAATGGGGGCGACGCCACCGACCCTGCTAAGTGCCCCATCCGTGCCACCCGCCGCCGCTACGCGCCAGTTTCGCAGTCGGGCCGCCGAGCAACGTCGGGGCATGCCGCCGACGACAGATGAAGCCCGGTCGTGTTTGGCTCCCAGACTGCGGCATCATGAGCAAGGACGACCCGCTTGGGATCGAAGGCCAACAATCGCTCCATCCATACGGGGGCTAGCGGCAGCGGCTCGGTGTGGCCCAGCGTTTTGGCGGAGGCGGCCAATGCATCTGCACTCCACGCGGAAGCGGTGTCGTGGGATTGCCCAGCCAATACTACTGAGCCGTCTTCGCACTCCACCACCACCGACTGGTGCCCGTCTACATGCCCAGGCGTGGGGATTACGTGGATGCCGGGACTAATCTCCGCCTCTCCGTCCAACAAGTCGTAGGTACTGCCGGGGTAGTCGATGAGGTGTTCCATCGTGTAGTTCCCTTGTTCAGCAGCCGCGAGCTCGCGCCGCTGACAGACAACGGGCCTTCCAGCAAGCATCGGGTTTCCGCCGCAGTGGTCGAAGTGCAGATGGCAGTTCACCACCACATTGATCTCATGCAGCGCAACGCCGACGGTCGTAAGCGCATCAGTCAGGGCGATGCGCCGTGGCCGATACCAGTCTTCTGTTTCGCCGTCACCCAGGCCGAGGCCGGTGTCGAACAAAACCAAACCGTGATCGTGTCGAACGAGATAGCCATAGACGGCTTCGACTCGCGGCTGCCCCGTGCCCGTCTCTGTCACCGGCCGCACGAACGTGCCGAGCAGGAGACGGCGAATTTCGTCGGTGCGCACGTTCAGCACCGTACCGCTGGCTTGGACCGGTGACCATGCGGGTCACTCATCGCGCACCCGCAGTCCGAACATGCCGCGAGGAGGTAGACACTCCCAAGGCTCCCATTCCCGTCCAGACCCGTCGATTCGACGGTGATTTGCGAACGTCCATGACCGGGTTTGCGTCACGATGTTTGAGTGGAAAAAGAACTTTCGTGCGGAGCTGTTGGCGAGGTTGACCGTCGACCAAGATGCGATAGGCGCGGTCTACCCGAGAGCCGCCACTGCCGCCACGCATTCGAGGGCAACCACGCGTCCTCGTCGACCCCGCTGGTCGATGCTCATGATCCCGAAGGCAAGGCACGCATCGGTTCGATTCCGACAGGCGGCTCCGATCTGTTTTCGCTGGTCAGAAGGGTGTCGCCTTGGGCCGCAGTCTTGCGCTTCTTGTGATTCGGCGGCGGTGTCCGTGATCTGTCCCCGCTTTTCCCAACGCGTGTCGCGGCGTCCCACAAGTTGTCGTCGTCGATCAAGTGTCCGTAGAGGTCCATCGTCATCGCCGCCGATGCGTGCCCCAGGATGCGCTGGACGGCCTTGGGGTCGGCACCCGCTCCGAGCCAGAGCGAGGCCGCGGTGTGGCGCAAGTCGTGCACCCGCAGGGTTGGCTTGCCGATCGATCGAGTTGCCGTCGACGAGGTGCGTCACACCGCCGGCAGTGGACCCTTGCTGCAGTTCGGTCTTGGTGAGTCGGGGTGCTGGTCGGTCAAGTGTTCAGCCGTTCCACTGCTTGGCCGGTGAGATCTGCGATGAGCTCGAAGTCCTTGTCGACGTGGAGCACGGTGTGGTGGTTGATCTCGGCAGTGGCTGCGATCAACAAGTCCGGGATAGACGGCGCGCGGTGGTACCCACGCTCGGCCAGCCGTCGTTGTATCTCCAAGGCACGCTCCTCGATGGCAGGCGCCGAGTACTCCACCGGCATCGCCGAGACAGGAGTACCTGCCATCAACGCGGCCAGGTCGGTGCCGGATCGGGCCGAGTAGCCAACCTCGAGCAGGGTGACCGTGGCGATGCGAACCAGACCACGTTCGACCCGGTTCGCCCATGCCTCGGCATCCGGACTGCCGCCCAGCCTTACAAGCGCCGACTTGTCGATGAGCCAGCTCGACTCGCTCATGACCAAGCGTCGGACATCACGGACTCATCGGCAAGGTCGGCAACAGCCGAGCTCAATTCCGACAGGTCAGCTGCGGTGACCGTGGTGGCGCTGCGGCGGGCCTCTTGGTGCAACTGGCGGCGCAGGAACTCGGTTCGCGAAAGCCCCAGTCGAGCGGCGCGCTCGTCCAGCAGGGCCAAATCCTCAGCTGGGAAGTTGCGAATCAATAAGTCCGGCATCTCAACCACCTCTGATATCAGAGGATATCAGAGGTGGTTGGACGCGGGTCGCGACGCGCGTCGTAACGCCGCGACTGCCGCACCCACGTTGGCCAATCGGACCCTCGTACGTCACGAGGCCAGGAAGACCGAGTCAGCGTGCCAGATCAGGAAGTCGCGGTTCGGTCGGTCCACTTGGCGCGTCGGTAGGGAGATGGGACTGCCCGAGTCGGCGCGTCGGTAGAATTCCTCGCCGTTATCCCAATCGGAGCGCAGTAGGGGACTGGCCATCAGCGTTCGGCGTTCGGGATGTACGCCGGCACTGGATGGGGAGGCGTGCGCGCTCATCCGGTGCCGGGGGTCTCAGCCGTGGATCCTGGTTCGCTGGCTAAGTCGGATGGTCCTTTGCTGTGGTCCGATGACGGTAATGAGTGGGACCGCCTGCGCGCCTGCGGCCTCACTGGAGCGCCCGCATGCTGCCTTAGCTGTCGCTCAATCCGGTCGTGGAGCAAGAGCTCGATCGTCCTGTCCGTAACGGCCGTCGAGGTTGAGCTGAAGCGACTGCTAAGCGCTGTTGTGCCTGAAGCCGAGTGGCTAGCGCCTCAGCGTGCGGGACGTCGGCAAGCTCCTCGCCCTCAGCGCATCTCACAGTTGGCGGCGTACGAGGCGGCCAAGGCCGACATGCCACCGACCAAGAAGGACCGCAAGACAGCGCGGTCGAGGCGCATCAGCCACTAGCGGCGAGGACGCCAGTGGCGATCCCGAAGGCGCGACTTCCCGCCACGAGGGCACCCCTTGTTTTGAGCCCGCCCCTGGATGCCGGCGCGGCAAAACGTCCGCAACCGCTTGTTCCGGACGAACGATTCGCGCTCAATCACAGGGCTCACCGACGGGTATGCGGGCCAGGTCGGAGTCGTAATGAGAAGGTCGTCGGTTCAATTCCGACAGGCGGCTCCCATTGGTCCTCGCTGGTCAGTTCGACCATTACCATCGTTGCCGGTCTCGGCTAGAGGGCATCCAGGAACGCGAGTACCCGCTGGGTCAGCAGCGCCGCCGCCTCCGGGTCGTACGACGACAGGGAGCTGTCCGCGAAGAGATGCTGGTCCCCGGGGTAAACGAACAGCTCCGCTCTCTCGGCCTCCTCGACGAGCGCGCGCGCCGCGTCGATGTCGCCCTCGTCGGCGAAGAACGGGTCGCGATCCATCCCGTGCACTTGGACAGGTACGCCGTCGGGCCAGCCGGACCCGAACTCCGACGTCGGAAAGCAGGAATGGAAGAGCAGCGCCCCCTGCGCTCCCGGCCGCGTCTGCGCCAGTTGTTGCGCCGGCCCTACACCGAGGGAGAAGCCGGCGTACACCACGCCGGCCGGCAGTTCCTCGGCCGCTCGCACGGCTCGGTCAGAGACCTCCTGAAAGCCGATCTGCCTGGCGAAGTCCTGCCCTTCCTCGATGGTGTCGAATGTGCGCCCGTCGAACACGTCGGGGGTATGCACGGTGTGCCCCCCTTGGCGCAGCTCGTCGGCAAACGCGAGAACCCCTGGCGTCAGCCCCTGTATGTGGTGAAACAGCACTACCTCGGTCATGTCTGTCCTTCGCTCTCGGGCCGGTGGGAACTCATGATCTGCAGGGTCCGCTTGACGAGGTGACCCCCCACTTGTACCAACTATCTCGGCGATGCGTCGTCCAGTCCAGACTGGCACATCTGCCCATCAGATGTCGGCCCGGTTCCGCGAGCACACAGCGCTTGCGAGCCCTGTTACCGAGGCCTGAATGGCTCACGCCGACGCGCCGTTGGGAAGCGTTCTCTTGACCTCGGGCCAGACACCTTCCCGCGACGGGCGCATGCCGCAGGCCCGCATTGGCTGTACCGTCGAGGGTGAGAGGGCGAGGCGGTCGAGACCGCCGCACAAGATCGAATGCACTCAATAGGGGGTAGAACGCCTACGATGCAACCTGAGGTCATTGCCAACCGATACCGCGTCATGCGAGCCGTTGGCCGCGGCGGCATGGGCACGGTGTGGCTGTGCACAGATGAGGTTCTGCACCGCCAGGTCGCTGTGAAGCAGATCGGCACGCTTCCTGGGGAGTCCCCTGA
>JACCSH010000206.1 GCA_013813125.1 Nocardioidaceae bacterium
TGCGGCAATCCGGACGTGGTCGCGACAGCCCCCCGGCTGGCCGACGGGACTCCGTTTCCGACCTTCTACTACCTGACCTGTCCGCGCGCCGCTGCCGAGATCGGCACGCTGGAGGCGAGTGGGGTCATGCAGGAGATGACCGCCCGACTTTCCTCAGACGACGATCTCGCTACCGCCCACCGGCGGGCCCACGAGGCCTATCTACGGGCGCGTAGCGAGCACGGCGAACCGCCCGAGATCGCCGGGGTGTCTGCGGGTGGCATGCCCCACCGCGTGAAGTGCCTGCACGTGCTGGTCGCGCATGCGCTGGCTGCTGGCCGCGGTGTCAATCCGCTCGGAGACGAAGCGCTGAATTTGCTGCCGGACTGGTGGACGGGCGGCCCCTGCGTCACGGCCGGCTCGTGACCCGAGTGGCTGGCCTGTCTCATCCGTTGACCGGTCAGAAGTTCGGCAGCCCGGTTGCACCCGGCACAGGCTGGCCAGAGGATCCGGCTCGTGCGCTTTCGCCAGTCGCACAGACGGCTGCAGATGTCGAAGTCCTCGCTGCCGGCCTCACAACTCTCGCCGAGGTCGAGGGTTGTTCGTCGGTATGCAGGGCGTGCCCGCGGCTGGTTGCGTGGCGCGAGGCGGTGGCTGTGGCCAAGCGTCGATCTTTTGCCGAAGAACCCTATTGGGGCCGCCCTATCGCTGGGTGGGGCAGCGAGACGCCCCGGGTCCTGATCGTGGGACTCGCTCCGGCTGCTCATGGCGGAAACCGGACCGGACGGATCTTCACCGGTGATCGCTCGGGAGACTGGCTGTTTCGATCGCTGCACCGCGTCGGCCTGGCGGCTCAGCCGACGAGTGTGCACGCAGGCGACGGTCAGGAGCTGGTTGAGACGAGGATGGTAGCTGCCGTGCGTTGTGCTCCTCCGGACAACAAGCCCACGCCGTCGGAGCGAGACGCGTGTGCGCCATGGCTGGATGCTGAGCTGAGGCTCGTGTTGCCGACCTTGCGCGCCGTCGTATGTCTTGGCTCGTTCGCGTGGGACGTGGTGTGGCGAGCGCTCGGACGCCAGGGGATCGACGTACCCCGGCCCCGACCGCGCTTTCGTCATTCAACGGCGGTGAGGCTTGAGGCAGCCCGGCTACCTGGCCCCGGTGGTGTGGAGACTGAGACTTCTGATTCAGGTGGCAGCGACCTCGCCGACCCTCCGCTGGTGGTGATGGGGTGCTACCACCCCAGCCAGCAGAACACGTTCACCGGGAAGCTGACCGAGCCCATGCTCGACGCCGTACTCGCTCGCGCCGCCGCCTGCTGAGCTGGACGCTCGCCCCGAGACCGCGCTTCCTGGCCCTGGATGCTCCCACTTGGTACGAAACGCCGCTTTTTCGCGGTTGAGAGGGGGCCATATCGTTCCAACTGAAGCCCGCCAGGAGGCATACCGAGCGAGATTGTGTGAAAGTTTTCACAAGCGTATACTGTGCCGGCGAAACGACCACCGCTGCTCTCAGCCGCGAAACGACCACAGCTGCCCTCAGCCACATCGAGGAGATCTGACCGATGACCACTCCGCACATTGTGATTGCCGGCGGTGGCTATGTGGGCATGTACACCGCCCTCGCTCTCCAGCGGCAGCTGCGCAAGGGCGAGGCGCGGGTGACTGTCATCGAGCCCCGCTCCGCGATGACCTACCAACCCTTCCTGCCCGAGGCGGCTGCGGGTTCGCTCGAGCCGCGGCACGTGGTGGTGCCGCTACGTCGGACGCTGAAGGGATGTCACCTGGTGACAGCTCGGGTGAGCGCGATCGACCACGCGAACCACAGCGTCAGGGTGGAGCCGGTTGAAGGTGACGCCTATGACCTGGCATACGACACGTTGGTGGTGGCGCTTGGATCCGTGGCGCGGACTCTCCCGATCCCTGGGCTCGCTACGCACGGGATGGGCTTCAAACAGATCGAAGAGGCGATTGCCCTGCGCAACCATGTGCTCGATCGCCTCGACGTGGCCGCATCCGTGCCGGACAGTCGAATACGTCGAAGCGCGCTGACCTTCGTGTTCGTGGGCGGCGGGTACGCAGGGGTGGAGGCGCTGGCCGAGATTGAGGACATGGTGCGTTTCGCCACGCGCTACTACGACTCGGTGTCACCGCAGGATCTGCGGTTCGTGTTGGTGGAGGCGGCCGAGCGCATCTTGCCCGAGGTGGGTCCCGACCTGGGTCGCTACACCGTCGACCGGCTCCGCGACCGTTCGATCGAGGTGCGGCTGCTGACTCGGCTCGAGTCCTGCGTCGACCGCCATGTGGTGTTGTCCGACGGCGAGGAGTTCGATGCTGACACGATCGTCTGGACTGCTGGCGTCAAAGCCAACCCCGTCCTGTCTGCATCCGATCTGCCGCTCGACGACAAGGGCCGAGTTCGGGCCACGCCCGACCTGCGAGTAGAGGGGATGGCTGATGCGTGGGCGGCCGGCGACAGTTCCGCCGTACCTGACCTCACCTCCCCTGGCCAGGTCTGCTCACCGAGCGCCCAGCACGCGGTCCGTCAGGCCAAGGTGCTGGCTTCCAACGTCGTACGGTCGCTTCGGGGAGAAGCCCTCGAAGACTACAAACACAAGCATGTGGGTTCGGTGGCAAGCCTTGGGCTCTACAAGGGCGTCGCACAGGTGTACGGCGTCAAGTTGCGAGGCTTCCCGGCCTGGTTCATGCACCGCACGTATCACATGAGCAGGATGCCGACCTTCAACAAGAA
>JACCSH010000132.1 GCA_013813125.1 Nocardioidaceae bacterium
TGAGGTGTCCCAGGTCCAGCAGCAGACCCACCCCCTCCTTGAGGCCTCCGAGTTGAGGGTTGTTGTCGTAACGCACGGTTTCCCAAGCGGTCGCGGGATCATCGTCGAATGCCAGCGGCACCAGGTCAGGGTTCTCGCCGTCGACGCCCTGGGGATCGAAGTCGTCGGCGCTCTGGATGGCGATCGGCTGGGGACTGCTGGCCGTGCCTTCTGACCGGGCTGGTGATGAGGCTCCCGGGACTGAAGGCCTGTCCGGTGTCCTTGCACCCGCCCCTTGCTGGCCGACCAAGTACGCAAGCAGGACGGCTCCCACCACCAGTACCGCGGTCACGGTCCAGAGCAACGTGCGTCGCAGTGGCGATTCGTTACCTGCCGGTGGGTCCACGTAGATCGGCTGCTCGCCCGTGAACGGACCAGTGCTGTCGCGGGACAACACCGCCGGCGGCCGCGTCGCACGCGATGCCAGCGCCGGTACCGAGGCGGCAATCAAGCCAGCGCTCGGATTGGTTGGCACGCCCTCTTCGGACAGGATTCGGGTGAGTTCCGACTTGAACTCCTGGGCACTGTGGATAGGGGCGCCATAGCGGGAACCGTCGGAGAGGACCCGGTCGCACACCGCGTCGAGTGAGCGAGGCACTCCTGCCCGCACCTGGCGGGGGCGGAGCAACCGGCCATGTTCAACCGGAGCTTCGGGCAACCCATTGACGGAGCTTCCCGGCCAGCGCGCGGTGAGACAGGCGTAGAGCAGGCGCCCGAGCCCAACCGTGTCGGCGAATTCGGGGTCGGCTGGGAGCGGCTCTCCCCGCAGTGGCAGCGAAGTGCCCAGCCCCATGATCTTCACACCGCTGAATTCTGTGAGGACTATTGCGTCCGGTACCAGACGCCCATGGGGTAGTCCGGTGCGGTGAGCCTTGACCACCGCTGCGGCAACCTCTCGCATCAGCCAGGCTGTCTTGGCGGCTGGGAGCGGACCGTCGGCCAGAATCAAGTCGAGTGACTGACCAGTCGCCCATTCGCGCACCAGATAGCTGAGGGATCCGTCATCGATGGCATCGAACACCTGCAGCACACGGGGGTCCGCCACCCGCGCGGCCCGTTTGCCGCAGGCGATGAGGTCGTTGGCCCGCAGCGACGAGCTCGGCAGAATGTGAAGCACCACCGACCTCGCCAGAATGCGGTCCCGGGCCCTCCACGACTCAGACTGGCCGTCTTGAGCCAGCAGGTCCTCGACGACATACCGTTCGGCAAGCACAAAGCCGGGTTCGACCAGATGCGCTCCCACGGTCTCTTGTACTCCTGTCGGATCTTGTCGTGCGGTGTGCGGGTTCAGTGCCGGCGTTGCTCTGCCTCCCAGACCAGCTGAGACGCCGACCAGGCCGCCCGCTTGCCTCTCATGATCTCATCGTAGGCACCAGATCTGGCTCATTCAGCGAACCTGCTCATTGTCCGACCTGCCGCCGCCGCCCGAAATGGCAACCAGGCCAACTAACCGCGTCAGCCGCGCCTGCTGCGTGCTGCGACGAGCCTCACGATCGAGGCGGTCTCGCTGATCCGCAGCAGCCGTGCCAGCAGCAAGTAGCTGCCGACGCCTAGCAGACCGGACACCGCAAGGACCACCAGCACGTCGGCTTTGTCTCCGCTGGAACCTTTGATGTCCAAGAGCTCGAGGCCCCTCGTGCACAGCCAGGCAATCGCCGTCGCCAGCCCAGCAGCCAATGCCAGGCGGGCAACGTAGGTAGCCAGTTCCCGCTGCGCCAACCCGCCAAGCCGGCGGGCAAGCACAGAACTAGAGACGACTCCACCCACCAGATATGACGTGCCGTAGGCAGCTGCGAGGGCAGGAGCCGTGTACGGAGCCGTGATCAGCGAGGTCAGCGCAATCACCGAGCCCATGTTGACAACCGATATCAGGCATTGGATGAAAAAGGTGGTCCTGGTGTCCTCGAGGGCGTAGAAACCCCGCAGCGCCAGGTAGTGAATCGAGAACATGATCATTCCTGGGGCGAAGGCGATCATGGTCTGTCCCAGGGGCCCCGTGTCACCTTGGGCAGCACCGTAACCGAAGAGCAGAACGGCGGTGGGACCGCTGAGCACGCACAGCAGTGCAGCGAACGGGACGATGACGGCCAAGGCGAGGCGCATCGTCTGTGTCATCTCGGCGGCGACGTCTCGGTACAGCGAGTCTGCCGCTAACCGCGACATCAGCGGCACGGCTGCCGTCGCCAACGAGACCGTTACGATGGAGTGCGGCACCTGGGTCAGCAGGAAGGCATTCGCGTAGACAGTGAAGCCGGAGTCCGCGGCCGCCCCCGCACTGGCGAGGTGGACCATGACATAGAACGCCAACTGGTTGACCACCACCATGCCGACGGTCCATGAGCCGAGGCGCAGGGTGTGGCCGAGGCCGGTGCCGCGGAAGTCGAACCGCGGCCGGTAGGAAAAGCCGCTCGCCCGCAGATACGGAACGAGGATCGCCAACTGAACCGCGATCCCGACCGTGGAACCCAGTCCGAGGAGCAGCTCCTGCGTAGCGGTGTAACCACCGGTGGCGGACTCGTCGGCGTACATGAACAGATAGGTCACGATGATGGCGATGGAGACGACGTTGTTGGCGATGGGCGCCCACATCATCGGTCCGAAGCGCCCACGTGCGTTGAGTATCTGCCCGATCAGGACGAACGTGCCATAGAAGAAGATCTGCGGCAGGCACCAGCGGGCGAAGTCAACTAGTGACTCGCGCGTGGCTGGGTCAGCCCAAATCGCGTCGTCGACCATGAGGCGCATCAACTGGGGAGCAAGGAGCACCAGCACAGCAGTGACCCCACCCAGCACCAGCGCGCCGAGGGTGACGATCCGGCTGGCGTAAGCGTCGCCGCCATCGGGGTCTGACTTGACGGCTCGGACAAGCTGTGGCACCAACACGGTGTTGAAAACGCCCCCGGCTACCAGGATGTACAGGCGGTTGGGAATGGTGTTCGCGAGCTGGGACACGTCAGCATGCTCCGCAACCCCAATCGCCGCCGCCAGCAGGCCAGCACGGAAGAAGCCAGTGAGGCGGGAAAGTGAGGTACCGACAGCCATCACGAGGCTGGACGACAGCAGGTTGCTTGCCTGCGCCGGGGGGTTTGGCGCGTCGGCGGGCTGGGAGAGTTCGCGGTGAACTGCCTCGGGAGGCGATGGCATTGACGTGTCCGGCGGGAGTTTCCCCGTACGGCGACGAGCGCTCATGCGGGGAGCTGACCTCTCGGTCTGAACCCCGTGGTTCGGATCCGGCGGTAGATGCGGAGGATGGATGCCACGACGATCACGGCTGCAGCCAGACCGAACACCAGCCAGATGACCAACCCGATCTGGGTCGCCCGGACGTCAACCGCTACCGGCTTGCCGAACGGGTGTTGGCTGGCGGTCGACAGTCTGGCTCGCACGGCCGTGAGACCAGAGCCGTTGGCGCGACTGACCACCTCTACATCGCGCTGGCGACCGGGCTCCAACACGATTGGCTTGAGGGGCTCGATCTGGAAGTCCGGATCTTGCGCCACGACGTCGATCATCACCGTCACGGGAATGTCAAGCCCGTTGCTCACAGTAAGTGGGAACCGCCCCGTCTTGCTGGAGAAGGTCACAAAGGAGGGTCCAGTCAGGGTGACCTTGCTGACCTGCGCCGCCTTGTCGCGCTTCGACTGCCGGATCAGCGCGGTGGCGCGGTTGGGATGGTTTTGTCCCCAGAAAGAGCCGGCGCTGGCGAGCTCCCGGGTGAACTCCAGCGAAACCCGCCGCTGCCCCGCGAGCAGCCCCACGAAGATCTCGCCGATGATGCGCAACTCTGCGATCTTGTCGGACAGCTCCAAGGGAAAGCTGGCGCGGGCGTTCTTGGGAAGCCTGACGGGCCCGGTGTAGGGAGCCGTTGTGAAGGTCCCCGCGTCCGCAAGGCTGGTCGCCGACAGAGGCGCGAAGCCGTACACCGATCCGAACTCTGCGGCGTCGGTGTCGGAAGGGTTCCACCGCAGCGGTGCGGCCAGCACGGATGTCTGAGCGCGCGAAGAACTCATGGCTCGGATCGCTGCCTCGGCGGCCACGGACTGGCGGAGTTGAAGCATATCGACGGTTGGCGTGAACGCCACGCCTCCGATGCGCGGGCGAGTGACGATAGCCCGCAGCGGCCCGTCGGTGGTGCCGAGCGTGACCTGCGCGGGAGGGTAGGTGTCGGGCTCGAGGAACTTGTCGCGGATGGCCGGCAGGCTCACTTGGGAAACCACCTGGACGGCGGCGCCCGCAGACCGGGTGCGAGCGAGGCCTCGCCGAGTGGACAGGCCCTTGTTGGGCCAGTTCGTGATGGCGCCGTTGAGGTTGGTCTCGGCGGCAAAGGTCTGTCCGGCGAGAACCGCGGCCTCGATCACGGTCGGCATGTCGGCGTCGGTGAGGGCGCTCGAGGCTGGGCTGCCCCACGGTAGCAATGTGAGCCCTTGGCGCGCCGAAACTGCTTCCAGGTCCGCGATCCAGTCGGCGGCCACGCGTGAGCTGTCGGCGTCGCCTCGGGTGTCGACAGCGTCGGAGCCCCTGCCCTCGCGGACGACGTAGCCGGCTGCCATGTCCCGGCAGGCTTGCAGGACGGCGGGGTCGGCTACCAGTTCGACGGTGTTGGCTGGGACCGACAGGGCAAAGTTCAGCACGTTGCGCAGCCGCCCACCCTCCCCCACAGCCGCCGCGAGCGACTCGTCGGTGAAGGCGCCGTCGGGGTAGCGGCTCACCGGTGCACTCAGCGGCAACAGAGTCAACAGCCGGGTCGGTGCGAGCTTGTCGGTAGTCCCCACCGGCAGGAGGGGCATCAACGTATCGACGCGGGCATCTGCCTCAGTATCTCGACCATCGCGGGTCCCGGCCAAGACGATGACGCCCATGTGATAGACGCCGGGGGTCTGGTTGATGGGCAGGCGCGCGAAAGGGACCGAGAGGGAGTAGGGCTTCTCCTCACCGGGCAGCAGCGGACCGATCTCGTCAAACCGCCCGTACTTCTCGACCGGAATTCCGAAGCCGCCTTCGATCAGGTCAAACGCGTCGAGTTCTGACTTGGTGGTGGCGGGTTCAGGCGTCATCGTGAGATAGACCTGCGCGTCGGTCCACCGGGAGTCACTCGGGTTGGAAACCACGCCCGAGACCTCAACCGGCTCGCCTGGGGCGATGTCAACAGACGACACGTCGTCGATGGTGACCGCCAAAGGAGTGCTGGCGGGCTCGCTGACGACCTCCGCGGTCTGTTGGAGTCCGCTGCCGACCTGCGCTGCCGGCTGGGCCTGGGTGCCGGCCTCCCCCCCGCGCGCGCCTGCTGGTCGCTGACCCCTCAAGGTTTCCGGCAAGCCGGCCGCCGACAGGTGTTGGTCGGACCCGGTGGAAAGAGTGGCGGATGCCGGCGTAACGATCCCCTGGGTGATGGTGGACCCAAGAAACCCGGCAGCCATACCGGACGCGAGGACTCGGCGAGCGGAGGGCCTCACCGAGTTGCATCCTGCTCGACTCTCACAGATTGATGCTAACCGGTGAGGTCGGCCATACCGGTGGCTCCTACAGTGGTGCATCGTGTCTCATCGGCAATCCCTAGACGACGCCCAACGGGTGGCCGTGCGCGAACTGGTTGCCGCCTCTCCAGTCATGAGCCAGCTTGGGTCGCGATTCGTCAAGGCGGGTCAGGAGATCTGGCTCGTCGGCGGGTCGGTTCGCGACGCGTTACTTGGCCGGCTCGGCACCGATCTCGACTTCACCACATCGGCTCGGCCGGACGAAATAGAGCGCTGCCTCGAGGGCTGGGTCGACGCTCGGTGGGATGTCGGACGCGATTTCGGCACCATCGGGGCTCGTGCTGGTCAGTGGCAGATGGAGATCACCACCTACCGGGCCGATTCGTACGACCCGACATCTCGCAAGCCAACGGTCGCCTTCGGAGACAGCGTGGTAGGCGACCTGCGGCGGCGTGACTTCACCGTCAACGCCATGGCGGTGTCCTTGCCTGAGCTGCAGTTCCTCGACCCGTTCGGAGGATTGCGAGACCTTGCCGGCAGGGTGATCCAAACTCCGGCGACAGCCGAGGAGTCCTTCACCGACGACCCTCTGCGGATGATGCGAGCGGCTCGTTTCGCAGCCCAGCTCGGCTTCACGGTTTCACCGGGCGTGGTCGAGGCGATGTGCACGATGACCGACCGTATCTCCATCGTGTCCGCAGAGCGCGTGCGAGACGAGCTCGTGAAGCTGGTCCTCGCCGACCAGCCACGCATCGGACTGATGCTGCTGGTCGAAACCGGGCTCGCTGGGCAGGTGCTGCCCGAACTGCCCGCGCTGCGGCTCGAACGGGACGAGCATCACCGCCACAAGGACGTCTACGAGCACTCCTTGACCGTATTGGATCAGGCGATTGCGTTGGAGAGCCGCCTTCCACCGGGCACAGCCGATCTGGTCACTCGGTTGGCCTCCTTGCTGCACGACATCGGCAAGCCCAGCACTAGGCGCTTCGCCCCAGACGGGTCGGTGACCTTCCACCACCACGACGTCGTGGGCGCCAAAATGACGAAGCAGCGGTTGCGGGCGCTGCGCTTCTCCAATGGCGTCATCGACGACGTGGCCAAGCTTGTCGAGCTGCACTTGCGCTTTCATGGATACGGCTCGGGCGGGTGGACCGACTCGGCCGTTCGTCGCTACGTACGAGATGCCGGACCTCTGCTGGATCGGCTGCATGTCCTGACCCGCGCCGACTGCACGACACGAAACCGCCGTAAGGCCGAGCGTTTGAGTCGCACCTACGACGAGCTGGAGCGTCGTATCTCCGAGCTGGCTGCCGAGGAGGAGCTGGCCGCGATTCGACCGGATCTCGATGGCCAGCAGATCATGGACATCCTCGGGATTCGGCCGGGTCCACTGGTGGGCGAGGCCTACCGCTTCTTGCTCGAGCTGCGGATGGATCAAGGGCCGCTGGGTGAGGAACGTGCGAGGCGCGAGCTGCTCGACTGGTGGGCGGCGCGTCGGTGACCCTCGCGCCGCTCAGGCGACCGAGGAAACAATCAGCTCTACCGCCTCCCGGATCCGGACCGGATGCGAGCGGTGCGAGAGTATGCACATCCGTAGATAGGTATCGCCTCGGATAGGAGCGGAAGAAAGCCACAGCCTGCCGCTCGAGTTGACGCGATCCAGCAGGTCTTCCGCATCCTCGTTCGTGCCGTTGAGCGGTCGGAAGGCCACCAGTGACAGCTCGGGCGGCCACGGCGCCTCGAGTTCTGGTGCCCCGTCGAGGCGGTCATGGACGAAGCGCGCGAGGTCGAGCTTCTCGTCAAGAGCACGAACGAACGCGTCTACGCCGTGAAGGTGCAGGGGCAGCCACAGCCGCAGCCCCCGGAAGTCGCGGGTGAGCTCGGGAGTGAAGGAGGAGAAGTCTGGCAGGTCCGGGTCTTCGGACGGCCGAGGGAGGTAGTGCGCCCGCACTTCGTGCGCACGGCGCAACGCTTCACCGTCTCTTGCCAGCAGGCAACCCGTGCCGTAGGGCAAGAACATGCCCTTGTGCGGGTCGAGGGTGATCGAGTCGGCCTTCTCGATCCCTTGAAGGGCCTGCCGTCCCCGCTCGGTCAGCTGGAAGAAGCCTCCGTAGGCGCCGTCCACGTGGAACCACAGCTGTTCTTCTTCCGCGACCTTCGCCACGTCCGCGAGCGGATCGATCGCACCGCTGTTGATTGTGCCGGCACTCGCGACGACCAAGAAGGGAGTTCGGCCGCGCACTCGGTCCGCTGAGATGGCCTGACGTAGCGCGTCAGTGTCCATCCGAAGGGCATCGTCTGTCGACACAATCCGTACGGCGTCTCTCGGTAGTCCGGCGATGAGAGCTGACTTCGCGATGGAGTGGTGAACCTCGGCGGAGACGTACAGCGTGCCGTCGAGGAAACGCTCTCCGAGCTTGGAGGTGCGTGCAGCGACGATTGCGGAGAAGTTCGACATGGAGCCACCTGGCGTCAGGACGCCTTGCGATGTCGCGGGCAACCCGAAGATCTCGCAGAGCCAGGTCAACACGCTCACTTCCATCTGCACCAGGGCGGGTGCAGGCAGCGCCACTCCGGTATAGCGGTTGACCACGCAGGCGACGAAGTCAGCCAGAGCCGCCGAGTAGAGCCCGCCGCCTGGGATGTAGCCCACAAATCCGGGGTTGGCGGTGTCGAAACCCTTGCCAGCCGCCTTCTCGATCGTGTCGAGCAGCTGCCCTAGCGCGGTGGCGTGCTCTGGTGGTGGTGCGCTCAAAGACCTAAGAAGTGGCTCGAGCCCGGAGTAGTCGGAGGTTTGAGCGTCGTAGCGGTCTTCGATGAACCGAGTGACAAAGTCGACGACATCGGCTCCCATCGAACGCATCTCATCCAACGGCGGATCGAATGGTGATCGAGAAGGCTCGGGCATGGCCACATGGTAGGGCGCCTGGCGACCGTGCCCGCTCAGCCGTACGCCTCGCTGGGCGGGTCCGCGCGGGTGGCCAGGAAGTAGAGGAACGCGGTTGCCGCATATCCGAGTGCGATGGCGGCCAGGACGGCATACGACTTGCCGTCCGCCGGTAGCGCCAATGCGCCGACCGCCGCAGCCGCGACAAACACGACGTTGAACACAACGTCATAGACAGAGAAGACACGACCACGGAACGCGTCCTCGACGGAGGTCTGAACCAGGGTGTCGACGCAGATCTTGACGCCCTGCGAGGAAAGGCCGAGCACGAAGGCTGCGACGAGCAACGAGGGCTCGGTGTACAGGGCACCCGGGAAAACCTCGAAGACAGCCGCCAGGCTCAGCAGGACGAGGATCCACCCCGGAGGAGACAGCCGGTCTGTCGCTGCCGGAGTCACCACCGCCGCGAACAAAAATCCCGCGCCTGACACGAGCACGGCGACCGACAAGCCGGCCAGTCCCGCCTCGACATCGTCAGGGTCGTTGAAGTAGTTGCGGTAGAGCAAGATCGTGGCCACCGTGGACAACCCGTAGAAGAAGCGATGTGCGGCAATGACGCCCAGTGCCTTCGCGGCCACCGGTCGCTCCCGCAGATGTTGCAGACCGGCCATCAGCCCTCGGCCCACCCGGCTCAGCGCCTCGGCGACGGCAGGGCGAGCCGGGTCCAGATCGGGGCCTAGCAGGTGCCGCGGGATCCGCCAGGTGAGCACCGCAGCGAGTCCGTAACCTGCCGCAGCCATCAGGAGGAGTCCGACGTTGGCGTTCAGATCCGACGGCAGCAGCTCTGGGGGCACCAGGCGCAGGCTGCTACCGACACCCAGGCCGATCATGAAAGCGAGAGTGCCGCTCGTCGGGACGATCGAGTTTGCGAGCACGAGCTGGCGTGTCTCCACGACATGCGGCAGGGCCGCTGACAGCCCGGCCAGCAAGAAGCGATTGATGCTGAAGGCGACCAACACCGCCGCGAACACCAAAGCCTCTTCTTCAATCCACGTGATCAGCCCAGCCGCTGCCGTGACCGGGACAACCCGGACCAGGTTAGCGATCAAGAGGACCTGACGGCGGCTCCAGCGGTCGAGGAATACGCCGGTGAACGGCCCCAACACGCTGAACGGCAGCAGCAGAGTGGCAAGAACCGCGGCGATGGACGCCGCGTCCGGCTGGCGCTCCGGAGAGAACAGCAGATAGGACGCCAGCCCCACCTGGAAGATGCCATCGGCGGACTGCCCTGTGACACGGACTGCGAAGAGCTGCCGGAAGCGCCGGTTGGCCAGCAGCGTCACCAGCCCGCGCACGAACGTCATAACCGCACAGTCTGCCGTCTGCGAGACACTCACCAAGAAGCCTTCCGACGCCGGGTCGACCAGCTGGTTCGCTGAGCATCCCCCGCGCCCGGTTGCGTTCCTGCGTACCGTCACAGGTATGAGCACTTCTCGGGCCTCGGGTACCGGGTCGCGAGCGGCGACCGGCATCGACTGGTTCAACCACCTGCCAGACGACGACGTGCGCGAGCTGCTGGCGAGCTGCCTGGCGGTCCAGCGATGGGTCGACAACATTGCCTCCGGGCGTCCGTACGGCGACAATGAGGACGTCGCGGCTCAGGCGCGGCAGAGCGCGAGAAGTCTCAGCGACGACGAGTTGGCAGCAGCGCTGGCCCGCCATCCGCGAATCGGACAAAGGCTTGCATCAGGCGAGGCTGAAGCCGCACAGTCGGCGCGGGAGCAGTTGGGCGTCGGAGCGGACGAGGAGAGTCTGGCTGCGCTGCGCAAGGGCAATCTCGCCTATGAGCAGCGTTTCAACCGGGTTTTCTTGATCAGGGCGGCAGGGCGCTCGGCCGACGAGATCTTGTCGGAGCTCGAGCGCAGGCTGTCAAACGACGAGACGACAGAGAGGGCGGAGACCGTGGCGCAGCTTCTCGAGATCGCCCTGCTGCGCCTCGACTCAGCGCTCAACAGGCACCCATCATGAGCACGGTCACCACGCACGTCCTCGACTCGTCCGCGGGCCAACCCGCGGCGGGAGTTGTTGTCGTACTCGAGTCATGCGCAAACGGTGAGCGGCTTGGTGCGGGAGAGACCGACGCCGATGGCCGAGTGACCGGCCTCGGGCCTGACCGGCTCGATCCAGGCGACTATCAGCTGAGGTTCGGCACTGGCGGCTATTTTGCCGGGCGGCAGCAGGCGACGTTCTATCCCGAGGTGGTGGTCGCATTCACCGTCGCCGACCCGGACCAGCACTACCACGTTCCCTTGCTGCTGAGCCCCTACAGCTTTTCCACCTACCGAGGGAGCTAGCCGTGAGCATCGTGCTTGGGCCGAACTCGTACGGCAAAGCAGAGAACCGCGTGGTCAGGATCTACCGCGACTCGTCCCGGCACGAGATCCGCGACATCAACGTGTCGTCTGCTCTGCGCGGAGACTTCACGGCCGCCCATCTGAGCGGCGATCAGGCTCGAGTGCTCCCCACCGACACCCAGAAGAACACCGCCTACGCCTACGCGAAGAAGGTCGGCCTCGAGCAAATCGAGGACTACGCGCTCGCTCTCGGCCGCCACTTCGTCGACGACATCGAACCGGTGGAAGGTGCCCGCATCGACGTTGACGAGTACGCCTGGGAGCGCATCGCGGTGGGCGGCAAACTCCACGACCACAGCTTCGTGCGCAAAGGACAGGAAATCCGTAATACCGTCGTCACCATCGACGGCTTGGGTGACAGCCAGTCTGCCTGGGTGGTCTCGGGGTTGCGAGACCTCGTGGTGCTCAAGTCGACAGGCTCGGAGTTCGCCGGGTTCCTCGTCGACGACTACACGACGCTGCCTGAGACGCATGACCGGGTGATGGCCACGTCTCTCACGGTGCGGTGGCGCTATCTCACGACCGACTGCGACTGGGCCACGGCGTACGACGAGATCCGGACCGTCTTGGTCGAGAAGTTTGCGAGCGTGCACAGCCTCGCTCTCCAGCAGACCTTGTTCGAGATGGGAAAGGGTGTGCTCCAGGCCCGCGGCGATGTCGCCGAGGTCAAGCTGTCAGCACCGAATATCCACCACTTCGCCTACGATCTCGAGCGGTTCGGTCTGGCGAACAACCAAGAGGTCTTCCACGTGGACGATCGCCCCTATGGGCTGATTCAGGTGACAGTGCAGCGCGATGATGTCACCGATGCGGGCAGCGCCTGGGAGGCGGTCCCCGCCTTGCGTTGACGAGGAAATCCCACTGCTGCACCAAGCAGCCAAGCTGTGCACAAACGAAGTCGCCGAAAGAGAGCCCATGGAGTTCCTGACACCGACCAGCATGCAGGAGGCGTTGGAGGCCAAGTCGGCTCATCCTGACGCCAAGCCGATTCTGGGCGGCACCGACGTGATGGTGGAGCTCAACTTCGACCGCTGTCGACCGGCGACCCTGCTCGACCTCACGCGGATTCCCGAGCTAGCTGAATGGGGACGAGACAACGGCAGCATCAAACTCGGCGCAGGAGTCTCCTACACCCGAGTCATTGCGGAGCTGGCAGACCAGTTGCCCGGCCTGGCGATGGCATCGCGGACGGTCGGCTCACCCCAGATCCGAAACCGTGGGACCGTCGGCGGCAACCTCGGCGCCGCCTCGCCGGCGGGCGACTCTCACCCGGCACTGCTTGCGGCCGATGCCGAGATCGAACTCAGGTCAGTCAACGGTCTGCGCCGACTGCCCGCCACCGAGTTCTACACCGGCGTCAAGCGGCACGCGGGACGCGACGACGAGCTGATCACCGCCGTCCACATCACGCCACCCTCGGGTCCGCAGCAGTTCTGCAAGATCGGGACCCGCAACGCCATGGTGATCTCGGTCTCTGCGTTTTCGATCGCCCTGCACCCCGATCGCTCAGAGGTGCGGACCGGCATCGGTTCGGCCGCCCCCACCCCTAGGCGGGCGGTCGATGCGGAGACGTGGCTGGCTGCCGCCCTCGAAGCCAACGGCCTCTGGGAGTCGCGAGGCGCCTTGCCGGAGGGTCTCGCCCGCGAGTTCGCCGGCCTCGTCGCTGCCGCCGCCTCCCCGATCGACGATGTGCGGGGCACCGCCGCCTACCGGCTGCACTCCCTTTCGGTGATGGCCCGCCGATCGCTCGGCTGGGTCTGGAACGACTACGCCTCCGGACAGGAGCACTGAGACATGCGCATCACCACGACCGTCAACTCAGAACCCCGCGATGTCGACGACGTGTGGGAGGGTGAGAGCCTCCTCTACATGTTGCGTGAGCGGATGGGACTGCCCGGGTCCAAGAACGCCTGCGAGCAAGGGGAGTGCGGCTCTTGCACGGTGTATCTGGACGGCGTTGCGGTCTGTGCATGTCTGGTCGCTGCGGGACAGGCGGACGGGCGCGACATTGTCACGGTGGAGGGACTCACGGAGGGCAACGATCTGCATCCGGTTCAGCAAGCCTTCCTGGACGCGGGGGCCGTTCAGTGTGGCTTCTGCACACCCGGCCTCGTCGTCGCAACCCACGACCTGCTCGCACGCACGCCGCAGCCAGGCGACAGTGAGATACGCGAGTACCTGGCGGGCAACCTCTGCCGCTGCACCGGCTACGAGAAGATTCTCGACGCGGTGAAGCTCGCGGCCTCCCGGATGGCCAGCAGTCCGACGAAGGTGGCTAAATGACGACCACCGTCATCGACGGGTGCACCGTCGTCACGATGGATCCGGACCGCAACGAGTACTCGACCGGCCATCTCGTGGTCGAGGGCACCCGCATCACCTCAGTCGGCGCGGGGCCAGCTCCCTCTGACCTGCCCGGTGCCACGTACGTCGACGGGACCGGTTGCCTTGCCACGCCAGGCCTGATCAACACCCACCACCACCTCTATCAATGGGTGACCCGCGGCCTCGCGGTCGACTCCACGCTCTTTGAGTGGCTGGCCACGCTGTATCCCGTCTGGGGCGGCATCGACGAGGACATCGTCCGAACTGCAGCAACGGGAGGCATGGCCTGGCTCGCTCGCACAGGGTGTACGACGACCATGGACCACCACTACGTCTTTCCTGCCGATGGTGGCGACCTGATGGCAGCGGAAATCCAGGCCGCACAGAGCGTCGGCCTCCGCTTCTTGCCCACCCGCGGATCCATGGACCTCGGGCAGAGCCAGGGCGGGTTGCCGCCCGACTCGGTCGTCGAGGATCTCGACACGATCCTCACCGCCACCACGGACGCAATCGACCGGTACCACGACCCGAGCCCCGACTCCATGCTGCGCATCGGCGTCTCTCCGTGCTCGCCGTTCTCCGTGACGGGTGACTTGATGAAGCAAGCAGCCGGGCTGGCCCGGGACAAGGGTGTCCGCCTGCACACCCATCTCGCCGAGACTCTCGACGAGCAGAGCTTCTGCCAGGACCGGTTCGGCTGCCTGCCCGTCGACTACATGGAGTCACTCGGCTGGTTGGGCGACGACGTCTGGTACGCCCACGGCATTCACCTCGACGACGACGCCATCACCAAACTCGGTGGCACCGGCACCGGGGTCGCGCACTGCCCCTCCTCGAACGCGCGCCTTGGCGCGGGCATCTGCCGCAGCCGGGACCTGCGCGACGTTGGGGCGCCGGTCGGACTCGGCGTAGACGGCGCTGCCTCCAACGAGGCGGGGTCGATGCTCGAGGAGGTGCGCACCTCGCTGCTCTTTGCCCGTGCCAGGGGCGGCCCTCAGGCGCTGAGTGTTCGCGACTCGCTGGAGATGGCCACCCTGGGCGGCGCCGAAGTGCTCGGCTGGAATCGCGAGATCGGGTCGCTGGAGCCAGGAAAGCTGGCCGACCTGGCCCTGTGGCGTCTTGACACGCTGGCACATATCGGCGTTGCCGATCCGGTGGCCGCGCTCGTCCTGGGAGCCCAACCGCCGCTGGAACTGCTCCTTGTCAATGGCCAGCGCACGGTCGAGCGCGACCGTCTTGTCACCCTCGACGAAGACATCGTCGCAAGGGAAGTCTTGTCCGCAAGCACCACGCTGCTATCTCGAGCCGGAGTGATCTCGTGACCACCACGCCGCAGACTCGGCCGGACAAGGCTGCTGTCAAGGGAGCCGACCGGACAGACGTCACCCCGGGAGGCGTTGGAGACAGCCCGTCTCGTCCCGACGGGATCCTCAAGGTCACCGGCGAGTTCAGCTACTCCAGCGACATGTGGTTGGACGACATGCTGTGGGGTTACACCCTGCGCAGCCCGCACCCCTTCGCACTGATCAAGTCGATCGACATCTCCGAGGCGCTCGCAACGGCTGGCGTGTTCGCCGTACTCACCTCCGAGGACGTGCCGGGCGAGAACTTCTACGGCCTCGAGCACGCTGACCAGCCAGTTCTCGCCAAGGACATCGTGCGATATCAGGGCGAGCCGATCGCTCTGGTCGCGGCCGACCACCCCGAGATCGCGCGGCGGGCAGCGGAGAAGATCACGGTCGAGTTCGTGGTGCTGGCGCCGGTCGTGGATGCCGAGGTGGCCATCGGCCACAAGCCGTGGAACCCACCAGCCGAGTCCGTCGACGCAGGCGTCGACGGACAGGTGCCGCATCTGCACCCCAACGGCAACCTGGTGCGACATCTCAAGCTTCGCCGGGGGGAACAAGACGCCACCGCCGATGTGGTCATCACTGGGGAGTACGAAGTCGGGATGCAGGACCAGGCGTTCCTTGGCCCCGAGTCCGGTCTCGCGGTCCCTGACGAAGAGGGCGGTGTCGACCTGTACGTCGCAACCCAGTGGTTGCACGTCGACCAGCGCCAGGTATGCGCAGCCCTCGGACTGCCCCCTGAGCAGGTCCGCCTGACGCTGGCCGGTGTGGGCGGTGCTTTCGGAGGTCGCGAGGATCTGTCCATGCACGTGCACGGCTGCATGCTCGCGCTGCGCACCGGCAAACCCATCAAGATGGTCTACAACCGGCTGGAGTCCTTCTTCGGCCACGTGCACCGACACCCCGCCAAGCTCTACTACGAGTACGGCGCCGAGCGCAGCGGGAAGCTCGTCTACGCCAGGGTTCGCATGTACCTCGACGGCGGGGCGTACGCATCCAGCACGCCGGCGGTCGTGGGCAATGCGGGCACCATGGGTCTTGGTCCCTACGTCATCCCCCATGTCACGGTCGACGCGTACGGGACCTACAGCAACAACCCGCCCTGCGGCGCCATGCGCGGGTTCGGGTCGGTGCAGACCGCGTTCGCGTACGAAGCGCAGATGGACAAGCTAGCCGCCGAGCTTGGCCTGGACCCGGTGGCGATCCGGCAGATGAACGCTCTGGAAGAGGGCGCACAAGTGCCGACCGGCCAGGTCATCGACAGCGCCGCACCCGTCGTCGAGCTGCTAGAACGGCTCAAGGCCATGCCGCTGCCATCCACCGAGTCCGACCAGCTCGACCTGCGGCGGATGCCCGGAGGCGTCTCCAACACGACGCACGGCGAGGGTGTGAAGCGCGGCGTGGGATATGCCGTTGCGTACAAGAATGTCGCGTTCTCCGAGGGTTTCGACGACTACTCGACTGCGCGCGTGCGGCTCGAGGTGAGTGGCGGAGACCCGATCGTGACGGTGCACACGGCTGCGGCTGAGGTCGGCCAGGGCCTCGTCACGATCGAGCAACAGATCTGCCGCACCGAGCTGGGCGTCGACAGCGTCGTCGTACACCCCAAGGACACTTCCGTCGGCTCCGGGGGCTCGACCTCCGCGTCCCGGCAGACCTACATGACCGGTGGCGCTGTGCGGCACGTGTGCGGCAAGGTGCGCGACCGGGTGTTGGTGCTGGCAGAGGCCTCTTTGGGTCGAACGGTCTCCGACCTGCGACTCGAGAACGGCTCGGTGGTGTCTCGGTCCGAGGGGGTGCTTGCCTCGATCGAGCAGGTGCTCGGCGACGAGGTTGTCGAGGAGACCGACGAGTGGCGGCACCGACCCACGCACGGGCTCGACCCCGAGACCGGTCAAGGGTTCGCCCATGTGCAGTTCGCCTTCGCGGCCCACCGAGCGGTCGTCGACGTCGATGTGGAGCTCGGCCTCGTCAAGGTGGTCGAGCTGGCCTGCGCCCAAGATGTCGGCAAGGCCATGAACCCGCAAGCGGTGGTCGGTCAGATCCAGGGCGGCAGCGCTCAGGGCATGGGTCTGGCCCTGATGGAGGAGATCGTCATTCGGGACGGCAAGATCCTGAACCCGTCGTTCACCGACTACCTCATCCCCACCATCCTCGACACCCCGCCGATGCCGATCGAAGTGCTGGAGTACGCCGACCCGAACGCCCCTTATGGGTTGCGCGGAGTCGGGGAGGCGCCCACCATCTCCTCCGGTCCAGCCATCATGTCGGCCATCCGTGCGGCAACCGGTTTGGACCTGACCCGGGCGCCCGTGCGGCCCGAGCACATAACCAGGACCTGAATTCGATGACAGGGTCAGACCCCGCCACCGTCGGGCCTCGGCTCTCTGCCGCCGACCATGCCGCTGTCGAAGACCTGGTCTCACCTGGAGAGCAGCGTCTGGCCCGGCAGTTCCCCGGACCGGACCTCTCCCGTCAGCCCGTGCACACCGCCTACCTGCCGGCCGACGCGGTGGCAGTCGACACGCCACAGCGGTGGGGCCGCGCCGCGCTCATCGCGCTGGACAACCACGCTCCCACAGCCTCGGCGCTGGCGGCGGCGGCGGGGGTCGACGAGGCCGCCACGGCCGCGGTGTGGCCGCTGATCCGACGCAAACTCACGACGCAACCCATCGAGGATCTGCGAATCGACCTCGAGGACGGGTATGGCGACCGTGGAGACGAGGCCGAAGATGCCGACGTCTCGGCCGCTGTCACTGCCCTTGCACGAGCGGAGGCTGCCGGTGGTGCGCCACCTGTTTGGGGCGTGCGCTTCAAGTCCCTCGAGGCCGGCACTCGGGCACGCGGACTGCGGACGTTGGACCTCGCTCTCAGCAGCGCTCTGGCAGTGGGGCCGTTGCCCGCGGGGTTCGTTGTCACTCTTCCAAAGGTGACGACTACGGAGCAGGTCGCCGGCATGGTCGAGGCCTGTGCTCGGCTGGAGCGGGCTCATGGGCTCGACGAGTACCGGCTGCACTTCGAGATCCAGGTGGAGACTCCGCAATCCATCTTGGGTCCAGACGGCGGAGCGCCGGTCGCGCGCTGGATTCAGGAGGCTGACGGGCGCTGTAGTGGGTTGCACTTCGGGACCTACGATTACACGGCGGCGCTCGGGATCGCGGCCGCCTATCAGTCGATGGAACACCCGGCTGCCGATCACGCGAAGGCGGTGATGGCCCTGGCTGCCGCCGGGACCCGGGCTCGGCTGTCTGACGGCTCCACCAACGTAGTCCCGGTAGGAGACGAGTCGGTCGTCCACGCAGCGTGGGCGCTGCATGCGCGGCTCGTGCGCCGCTCTCTCGAGCGCGGCTATTTCCAGGGCTGGGACCTGCACCCGGCACAGCTGCCGACGCGCTACCTGTCGACGTACCTGTTCTTCCGCGACGGACTGGCAGTTGTCCTGAAGCGCCTCGGCGCCTTTGCGTCGGGGAGCGCCGGCGGCGGGGTCATGGACGAGCCGGCCACGGCTCAGGCGCTGGCCGCATTCGTCCGCCGAGGTGTGCACTGCGGTGCCGTGACCCTCGACGAGGTGCAGTCTCAGACCGGCGTCGATCTCGCCGTACTCGACGCCTTGGCCGTCCGCCGTGGCGACTTGCCGACCCGCCTCACCGACCTGTCCGCAATTCCCACCGCTATGTCGGCCGCGGACCTGCCATGACGCCTGGTCGCGGAGTGAAGGTGGTGGTGGCGCCCGACAAGTTTCGTGGGTCGCTGACCGCCCGTGAGGTGTGCACGGCCGTCGAGCGCGGGGTGCTGCGCGTGCGCCCTGCGGCCTCGGTGGTCAGTGTCCCTGTCGCTGACGGCAGCACTGTGGACGCCGCGCTCGCCTCGGGATGGCGCGCGGTCTCCCTCGACACGTCGGGAGCCAACGGTCAACCGGTCCGTGCGACCTACGCGATCGACGGCGACACAGCGCTTGTTGAGCTTGCAGAAGTATGCGGGTTGGCTGCGATCGCCGCGACTGATCGCAGACCGCTCACCGCCACGACCTACGGCCTGGGCACCCTCATCGCGGCTGCTCTCGACCAGGGTGTACGGCGACTGGTGCTCGCGCTGGGCGGCAGTGCGAGCATCGACGGTGAGGCGGGCATGCTCCAGGCGCTCGGGGTGGGCTTGCACGACGAGTACGGCCGAGACCTGCCACCCGGCGGGGCAGCGCTGACGGCGCTGGCCTCAGTTGACCTGACCGGGTTGGACCTTCGGATGCATGATGTCGAGGTGATCGTCGCATCTGATGTCGACAACCCGCTGCTCGGTCCGGCGGGTGCTGCAGCCTGCTTCGGTCCGCAAAAGGGCGCTTCACCGGGTGACATCGAGCAGTTGGAGTCGGGACTTCGCCGGTTCTCTGAAGTGCTCGAAGCCGGTGGCACTCGACTGGCGGTAGCAGGAGCGGCCACGGCGCCCGGGGCGGGTGCGGCTGGGGGGACGGCCTATGGCGCGATGGTTGTGCTCGGGGCGAGACTCGAACCCGGGATTGCGCTGGTCCTCGACCTAGTGGGTTTCCCCCAGGTGCTATCAGGAGCAGACTTGGTGGTGACAGGTGAGGGGTCCATCGACGCGCAAACCTTGCGCGGCAAGGTGCCAGTGGGTGTGGCATATGCCGCCGCCCAGAAGGCAGTGCCGGTCGTCGCCGTCGCGGGCCGCTGCCTGCTAGCGGCGGAGGACCTTGCTGCCGTTGGGATCAAAGCCGTCTATGCCTTGCTCGACATCGAGCCGGACCCGGTCCGCAGCCTGACTGAGGCGGACCGGCTACTTGAGGACCTGGCTGTCCAGCTCGCACTGGAGCAGCTTCCAGCGTGAAACCCTCACCGACCGCCGACCTCGTGCTGCGGGGCCGCTGCGTCCTCGCCGGCCGGATCGTCCCCGCCGAGGTGGCGGTGCACGAAGGCGTCATTGTGTCGGTGGACGCGGCGATCGACGCCGGTACGAAGGCGTCCGACGCGGCTCAGGTGGTCGAGCTTGATGACGACGAGGTTCTGCTGCCAGGCCTTGTCGACACACACGTGCACGTCAACGAGCCAGGCCGCACGCATTGGGAGGGCTTCGAGTCGGCCACCCTGGCGGCCGCTGCCGGCGGTGTCACCACGATTCTTGACATGCCGCTCAACTCGATTCCTCCGACGATCGACGTTGCGGCGCTCGAGGTGAAACGAGAAGCGACCAAGGGCAAACGCCATGTCGACGTGGGGTTGTGGGGGGGTGCGGTGCCGAGCAGCTTGGGCACGTTGCGCGAGCTGCATGAGGCAGGGGTGTTCGGGTTCAAGTGCTTCCTCGCGGACAGTGGGGTCGAGGAGTTCCCCGCTCTCGACAACGACCAGCTCGATCAAGCGCTAGCCGAAGTCGCTTCGTTCGGTGGTCTGTTGGTCGTCCACGCCGAGGATGCTCGGATCATCGAACGTGCTCCGCACAAACGCGGGCCACGGTATGCCGACTTCCTCGCCTCCCGCCCGGCAGCTGCGGAGATCGCTGCTGTCGAGACCGTCCTCGAACTGGCCGCCAAACGCGGGGCAAGGGTGCACCTCCTGCACCTGTCCAGCGGCGACGCGCTCGGGTTGATCCGCGACGCCAAAGACAACGGGGTGCAGGTGTCGGTGGAGACGTGCCCGCACTATCTCACCTTGGCCGCAGAGGAGATCGGCGACGGCCGGACCGAGTACAAGTGCTGTCCGCCGATCCGGAACGCGAAGAACCGTGAACTACTGTGGGACGGTCTGGCCGACGGGATAATCGACTGCATCGTGTCCGACCACTCGCCGACCACTCCCGAGCTCAAGCTGCTCGACACGGGCGACTTCGGCGGCGCCTGGGGAGGCATCTCGTCCCTGCAGCTTGGCCTACCCCTGGTTTGGACCGAGGCGCGCCGACGCGGCCACGACCTGGCCCAAGTGGTGAGGTGGATGGCGAGCCGCCCAGCTGACATCGCCGGCGTACGAGGCAAAGGACACATCGCCAGCGGCCATGACGCCGACTTCGTGATCTTTGCCCCGGACGCTGACTTCGTCGTCGACGTGGATGACCTGCACTTCAAGAACCCCATCACCCCGTACGCCGGCCGGGCCCTCTGGGGAGTGGTACGGCGGACCTGGTCGCGCGGCACGTGTGTCTTCGCGCACACGGACTCTGCGGCTGTGCTGCCGACCGGACATCTGCTGAGCCGAGGAGAGGTCTGATGTCTCAGCCTGCAACACCGCACGGCACACCCTCCTTCATGGCCTGGCCAGACCTTGCCTCACGGGCGCTGGCCGGCAGCGTGGTCTGCGCCAACGACGAGCTGTTCGCCGAGCGCGAGAACCTGATCAAGCCCGAGCCGCCGGTGTTCTCGCTGCACCAGTTCGGCCCGAAGGGCAAGGTCTACGACGGTTGGGAGACTCGCCGTCGCAGGGAGCCTGGACACGACTGGGCGATCGTTCGTCTGGGGGTGCCGGGCATTGTGCACGGAGTAGTCGTCGACACCGCCTGGTTCAAAGGAAACTACCCGCCGCACATCTCTGCCGAGGCCGTCGCTGTGGACGGCTACCCCTCGCCGGCAGAGCTCGAGCAGGTCGACTGGACGACCATCCTCGGCAAGGTCGCCGCCAGCGGTGACACGGCCAATGCGTACGACGTCGAAAGTGCTGAGCGGTGGACCCACATCCGGCTCTCGATCTATCCCGACGGTGGAGTGGCGCGCTTCCGGGTGCACGGCGAGCCCCGACCCGACCCGCGCTTCCTGTGCGGAACGATCGACCTGATTGCTCTCGAGAATGGCGGCGGGCTGGTCGAGTGCTCCGACGCCTTCTATTCCTCCCCCTCGAACCTGATCCTGCCCGGCCGCGCGAGAAGCATGGGCGAGGGTTGGGAGAATGCTCGCCGACGAGGCGATGGCAACGACTACGCCGTGTTCCGTCTGACCGGCGAAGGCATTGTGGAACACGTCGAGATCGACACGTCCTACTTCGTCGGCAACGCGCCGGGGGAGGTCAAGCTCAGTGGCTGTCAGTCGCCCGGCGTGAACCCAGATGAGCGGGCCGAGTGGTTCGACGTCGTAGCTAAGCAGCGCAGCCAACCTGACACCCGGCACCGGTTCTTGCCAGACTCTGAACCCGAAAGGTCGTTCACCCATGTGCGTCTCGATGTCTATCCCGATGGTGGACTGTCCCGCCTCAGGGTTTGGGGCCACCTCACCGAGGCTGCGCTCTCCCGGCTCTCGCCAGGCTGAGTCGTTCGAGGCCATCCAGCTCGTTTGGCCAGTACGCGCCCGGGGAAGAGGGAGAAGCCGTGAACGCGAATAGCGAGACCGCGACAGTAGATTTTCCTGATGGCTTTGTCTGGGGAGCAGCGACCGCGAGCTACCAGATCGAGGGTGCGGCCGACGAGGATGGACGTGGCCGGTCAATCTGGGACACGTTCAGCGAGACGCCAGGCAAGGTGCTTGGAGGTGACACCGGCGCAGTGGCGTGCGACCACTACCACCGCTACCCCCAGGACATCCAGCTGATGAAGGAGCTGGGGTTCGACGCTTACCGGTTCTCGATCGCCTGGCCACGGGTCCAGCCCGACGGTCACATCATCGAGCCCCGGGGGCTTGACTTCTACGACCGGCTGGTCGACGAACTGATGGCGGCCGATGTCACGCCGTACACGACGCTCTACCACTGGGACCTGCCGCAGGTGCTTGAGGACAAGGGGGGCTGGCCGGCACGGGACACCGCCTACCGGTTCGCGGACTACGCCCGAGCCGTGGTCGATCGACTGGGTGACCGGGTTCGGACCTGGCTGACTCTCAACGAGCCGTGGTGCTCGTCGTACCTCGGCTACCACCAAGGCATTCACGCGCCGGGCCGGACGGATGCCCGAAGTGCCTTGCTCGCCGTACATCATCTCCTGCTCGGGCACGGCCTGGCCGTCGATGT
>JACCSH010000133.1 GCA_013813125.1 Nocardioidaceae bacterium
TCCAGCTCTTGCTTGACCGCCGCCACACAGTGACCGCATGTCATTCCGTTCACGTTGTACGTCGTCCTCATCGCTTCTCCTCGTTTGTGGCTCGTTTAGCCGTCAGTTGTGGTCGGCTTGGGCGGTCAGTTCATGACCGCACCAAACGGGCGATCGCAGCGGAGGCTTCCTTGACCTTCGTGTCGGACTCTTCGCCACCCTGGCGGACCGCGTCGGCCACGCAGTGGGCCAAGTGCTCCTCGAGCAACGCGAGCGCAAAGGACTCCAGGGCACGTGTGGCCGCCGACACCTGTGTCAGCACGTCGATGCAGTAGTCGTCAGACTCCACCATGCGCTGCAGACCGCGCACCTGGCCTTCCACCCGGCGAAGCCGTTTGAGGTGAGCACTCTTGTCATCGGCATAGCCCGGCTGCATGGCCATCATGTCTCCTGTCGTCGCACAGCCGGAGTCGCTCTGGCTGCATATCCATCATACCCCCTATGGGTATCTAAGCCATATCGCTCCGGAGGCTCGTCCTGGATCCGGCAATAAGCCATCCGGTTGCGCCAAGACGTGCGGGTTGCGGCAGAGAGTGTGCGCATCCAGCGGTAAAGTGCGAGTCTTAGCCAATGAAGACCATTTTGATCATCGTAGTAATCGTCGTCCTCGTCATCGTGCTGCTCGGTTTCCTGCGTGGCAGGCGCTGACCTCGTACCTGTTCGCTCCAACTACCTCTCACCGTGGAAACTCGCCTGATCCTCCGGCGAAATGAGGAGGCCCCAGACTTCCGCGAGCGCACGATCGACAGTGGCAACACGGGTCACACCTGACGAAGGCAGTTCCCATCCGTCCAGCATGACGACGGGCACACCGGTGCGCGCGGCGAGAGCGATCTCGCTGAGCGTGCCCCAGCTCCCGCCTATCGCCAACACCACATCCGCAGACCTGACCACGAGTCCGTTACGCAGCTCGCCCATACCCGTCGGCAGGCTGAGGGTCAGATGCGGGTTCGCGGGGTCGCGTGAGTCGCCGGGAAGCAGGCCGATGCTCGTCCCCCCTTGTGACTCGACGCCTTCGGAAGCCGCTGCCATAACCCCACCGAGGCCACCGGTCACGACGACGACGCCACGTGACGCGAGCCACCGGCCAGCCTCTCTTGCCGCCGCGAGCTGTTCCCCCGTCGCTTCGCTCCCACCGACAATCGCAACGTACTTGCGCACCTGCAACTCCTTCCGTCAAACTCTGGGCGCAACCGAGACGTCTCGCTGACGCGCCGCGTCATGGGCAGCTTCCAGTTGCGTCTGCACATCAACGGGCTCATTCATTGGTCAAGACACTAGGGGACCCTCGGTGGTCAGATATGTGCCGAGGGCGCCGAAGACATTCGGGACCTGGAGACGATGCGCAATCTCGGTGTCCGCTATGCGCAGTGCTATCTGCTCGGCCGGCCATCAAGGGACTGGGGGCCCCCGGGCCGTGAAGCTGCCCTTCCCCCGCCGAGAGGACGCTCAGGGTGCGGGCCGTTTGATCAGCGCCACGGGGGGCACAGCAACGTCAATCCGACGCCAAGGAGCGCAATGACTCTCCCGCCACCCCGCTCGCTGTGGATCGAAACCGCGGCAGCACCCGATCGAAGCCTCGGCACGGGCTCCTTGCCTGCCGAGAGCCAGGTGGTGGTGATAGGGGGTGGTATCGCCGGACTCACCACGGCATATCGGCTGGTCGAGCAAGGTGTGCGTGTGCTTGTCCTCGAGGCGGCGCAGCTGGCGTCAGGTGTCTCCGGTAACACGACAGCCAAGGTGACCGCGCAGCACGACCTCATCTACGCCGACCTGCTCGAACGAAAGGGGCCTGAGCAGGCGCGGCTGTACGGACTCTCCCAAGCAACCGCCATCGACTGGATCGAAGAGCGTGCGGCCGAGTCGCAGATCGCCTGTGACTTCACCCGTGTCGACAGCTACCTGTACTCCTGCGACGGCGGTCGCGTCGAGAGGCTCCAGCAGGAAGTCTCAGCGGCCACGGAGGCGGGCCTGCAAGCGTCGTACGAGCAGAGCATTCCGGGCCTTGCAGTCGACATCGAAGGTGCCGTGCGCTTCACGGGGCAGGCGCAGTTCCATCCTCGACGTTGGCTGCTCGGACTGGCGGATGAGATCGAAAGACTGGGTGGCGTCATCGTCGAGGGGGTTCGGGCGACGCGCCTCACCACTCGCGGCGGACAGGTGGTCCATACGACGCATGGCGACGTGTCAGCGCATGACGTGGTGGTGGCAACGCACTATCCGGTCTTCGACCGCGGCATGTTCTTCGCCCGGCTGGAACCAGTGCGCGACCTGGCGGTCTCCGGGTCGATCGACCCCGCGAGTGTGCCCACTGACATGTGCCTCTGCGTGGACGACCACCATTCCTTCCGCACCTACACCGACTCTCAGACAGGCGAGACGTCCCTCGTGGTCATCGGTGAGCCCTATCGCACCGGCCAGAGAATCGACGTGCAGGCTAAGCACGAACAGCTCGCAGAGTGGGCGTTGACGACATTGGGCCTCAGCACCGTGACGAACAGATGGTCGGCGCACGACATGACGACCCCTGACCGAGTTCCGTACGTGGGCCGCTACCACCTGTCCGCAGAACATCTGTGGGTCGCGACTGGCTTCGGTCAATGGGGTATGACGGGGGGGACGCTGGCCGGTCTCCTGCTGAGCAACCTCATCACCGACACCGCGGACGAGGAGCTGCGTGACCTCTACGACCCGTGGCGGGCCTCGTTGCAGTCGGCACCGAAGGTTGCGAAGGCCAATCTGGCGGTGGCTCGCCACTTCGGCGTCGACCATGCTCACGCGCTGCTGCCCTCGAAGCGTCCCGCCGAACTCGAGCCCGACGAGGCCGTCGTCACCCGCGTCGGCAGGCACCTGGTCGCGGCGTACCGCGCACCGGACGCACAACTGCACACGGTCAGCGGGCGATGCACCCATCTGGGCTGTGTTGTCAACTTCAACAACGCCGAGAAGTCCTGGGACTGCCCCTGCCACGCGTCACGCTTCGACATCGACGGCAACGTGCTGCACGGTCCGGCTACCAAACCGCTACCCCCGATATCTCTCGGGGACGACACCGCCTGAGCTGCCACGCCTGGCGACTGCGACGCTCGCAGCAACAGATCGTGGAGCGGTCAGCCTCTACTTCGAGTCCCCTCGAATCTCGCCGTCGACAAGTTTCGACATCAGGTCGCCACCCACCCCCACCGCGTGGGCCCCGGCATCTAGCCAGGAATCGATCTGCTCCACGGTGATCCCACCGGTCGCGATGATCGGCAGATCCGGGAAGGGGCCTCGAAGGCTCTTCAGTCCAGGCGGGCCGATCACACTGGCAGGGAAGAGCTTGACGGCGAGCACGCCCAACGATTGGGCGGTGATGATCTCGGTAGCAGTGAAGACGCCAGGGACAACCAAGAGGTCGGTGGACAGCATCACCTCGATGAGAGCAGGGGGGGCACCGGCGGAAACCAAGAAATCTGCGCCCGAATCTGCGGCCATTCGTACCCTCTCGGGAGTGTGCACCGTGCCTGCGCCCACCAGGACGGTCCCCTCCAACTCGGCTTTGAGGGAGCCGATCACGTCTGACGCGTCCGGTGTCGTATAAGTGACCTCGATCGCACGCACCCCCGCCTCTGCGAGCGCGCGACCCATGGCAAGCGCCTCTGCCCCGCTGGGCAGTCGGACGACGGCTATCAGCCTGTACTTTCGCAGTTCGGACAGCACACGGGCCGGATGGGTTCGCAGATCGCTTGGGCTGGTCATCGCTCATCAACCGTATCTGCGGAGGAAGGGCTCTCGGCGGGGAGGGCCAAGGTGACCGCAGAGTCGCCTCGGGTGGAAACAGTCTGGGCAGCGCAGTGCTCGGCGAGTTCGAGGCGTACGGCGATAGGTGCCTGTGCGAGCAGTCCGTGAAGGTAGCCAACGACGAAGGCATCACCGGCGCCGGTGGGATCGACCGGTTGCACCGTCCGAGCCGCGACCCAGTGGATGCCATCGCGTGTCACCGCATGAGCGCCTTGGGAGTCATGAGTGATCATCGTCGTGACGCGCATCTGCGGCAGGAGCGACTGTAGGCCCTCGGGATCGGCGGTCGAGAACAGCGAGGCGGCTTCAGTGCGCGACAAGAAGACAGTGTCTGCCTCACGAGCCAGCGGAGCAAGAAGGGAGACCGGGTCTCGACCGCGCAACAGGTTCGAGCGGAGATTGGCGTCGAAGGACACGTGAACCGGGCCGGACCGAGACCGCGTCATCAGGTCACGCACGAGGCGGTGGCCGCTCGGGGAGATGGAAGCTGTGATCCCGGTGAGGTGGAGAACTCGGCCGGACAGCAGATAGGCCACGTCAACGTCCGTCGCTTCCCATCTCCGAGCCGCTGACGTGTCGCGGTAGGGATAGTTGCGCAACCCGCTGAGCGCAAGCAACTGCTTGAAGTAGATCCCCGTCGGCGCCGAAGGAGAGACGACGACACGTGAGACGTCGACGCCCGCACCGCGCAACAGCTTGACACCCTCTCTGCCGAAGGGGTCATCCCCCACCGCACCGGCCCATCCCACCCGATGCCCCAGGCGCGCCAAGCCCAGGGCCACATTGACTTCGGAACCCCCGGTCGACTTCTCGAGCAAGGTCGCCGACTCCAGTGGGGCGTTCAGGTGAAACGCAGAGATCACTCCAAGCAACTCGCCCACCGTGACGACATCCAGCTGATCAGACATCGAACAGGCCGTGGTTCGGTGCGTACCGAGCCAGCGCATCGAGGTTCGGGCGCACACCCAGGCCGGGTCCTGTCGGCACGGCCAACCTGCCGTCGCTGTCCAGCGGGAATCCGCCTTCGACAATGTCGTCAATGTACGCCGACCCGGTCTTGTACTCGACGAGGTCGGCGGCCGGGAGCGACGAGACGAGGTGCAGATCCGCCGCCAAGCCAATCGCGGTGTTCCAACCATGCGGAATGAACCGGACACCGAACGCCTCCGCGAGCCATGCCACCCGGCGAGACTCGCTCAGGCCGCCCCCCTTGGTGGTGTCAGGTTGGACGATGTCAAAGGCGCCGGCCGACAGGAATCGGAAGAAGTCCTGTCGGCGAGTCAGTACCTCCCCACCAGAGATGGGGATCTTGGAAACCCGCCGAAGGTCGATGAAGCCTTGGATGTCGTCGGGCCGCAGCGCCTCCTCGAACCACGCCACGTCGTACGCCGCGAGCATGTCTGCGCATCGCGCGGCCCATTTGAACCCGTGAGCCCAAAAGGCATCCGAGCCGCCAGCATCGACGGCGAGCAGGGCTTCCGGGCCGATCGCCTCCCGGGCGGTGCTGACTGCACGTTCGTCTGTCGCGTCGTCGACCCTGCCGAACGTGCCCCAGCCGATCTTGAAGGCCGTGAACCCCTGGGCCGAGAGCTTGCCCAGACTGTCAGCCAGAACGGGTGCATCCTCGATGAGGACGGAGGCGTACGGTCTGACCCGGTCGCGATAGCGTCCGCCGAGCAGGGTGCTGATCGGCAGCCCGGTAGCTTGGCCCAGGATGTCCCACAGGGCTATGTCAACTCCGCTGATGGTGTGGGTGATTGCGCCACCGCGACCGAGCCAGAACGTGTTCTCGTGCATCAGCTGGCTGATCCGGTCGGGCTCACGGGGGTCGGCGCCGACGCAGATCGGGCCCAACACTTCGAGCGCAGACTTGACGAGCGACTCGCTGGAGAAGACGCTTCCGAGGCCGACCAGGCCGAAGTCGGTGTGCACGGCCACGAGGGTGTGAACGACGTCGTCGGCTCGAAGCTCGCGCGTCCAGCCGCCTCTGGGGGTCGCCCCCCGAAGACCGGCGGCCCGGATCTCGGTGATCCTCATGTGGTGTCCCCTTCCGGGACGTCGATGACAGTTGCTTCGTTCGGGCTGAGCCGCAGATGAGGTCCAACAGGCGCGCCGGGGCGGCTGATGGTCGAGAAAACGATGGTCCCCGACACCGCGACGTCGCACTGCGCTGGGGCATCGGTCAGGTTGAGAACGATGACCTTGCAATCACGGCCGTGTCGGCGCCGGTACGCCAGGATGGACTCGTGAGCTGGCTCCGCTGACAGGAAGGTGATGTCGCCGTACCTCACTGCAGCACTTGATGTACGCAGCCGGAGCAGCTGCCGATACAGCGACAAGGTCGAGTCAGGGTCGCACAGCTGCGCATCGACGTTGATCTCCGCGGCATTGCGCGCGACGGGCAGCCACAGTGTGGCCGGGTCGGCAGCGGAGAAGCCGGCGTTCGCCTCGGAGTTCCACGGCATGGGTGTGCGTGTCGGGTCA
>JACCSH010000138.1 GCA_013813125.1 Nocardioidaceae bacterium
TCGCCTTCCTCGGCGACCAGGTGTACGCCGACCTGACGTCAGACGCCATGCAGGAGTTCATCGCCGCCCGGCGCGACATCAACGAGCCACCTGGGGAGGAGCTCAAGGACTACGAGGAGTACTGCCACCTCTACGAGCTCGCCTGGACTGATCCGGCGAACCGGTGGCTGCTCTCCACCGTGCCCAGCTCGATGATCTTCGACGACCACGACATCCGCGACGACTGGAACACCTCAGCGCGGTGGCGCCGCGACATGGAGGCAATGCCCTGGTGGAAACAGCGGATCGTGGCTGGCCTGTCGTCGTACTGGGTGTATCAACACCTTGGCAACCTGTCACCGAGCGAACGGGCCGAGGATGAGGTGTGGCAGCAAATAGTCGCCGCGCAGGCGTCCGGGCAAACCGAAGACCTCGGCGCATTCCTGGACGACCTGGCCGAGCGCGTCGACGCCCGACCGGAGTGCTATCGCTGGAGCTATGCCCGCAAGATCGGCAACTGCCGCCTGATAGTGATCGACTCCCGAGCCGCCCGCATCTTGGACGACGACAAGAGGTCGATCCTTGATGACGATGAGATGCACTGGCTCGACGAACAGCTGCGCGGCGACGTCGACCATGTCTTCATCGGCACCTCGCTGCCTTACCTCCTGTCACCGGGCCTACACCAGCTCGAGGCCTGGACTGAGGCGGTTGCAGCCGGGGCCTGGGGAAGGCGGCTGAAGGGTTTTGGCGAGAAGGTGCGCCGCACCATCGACATGGAGCACTGGGCTGCCTTCCAGGATGGCTTTCGAGACGTTGCCGACATGGTGTGCGAGGTGGCAGACGGCAAACGCGGTGCCTCGCCCGCGACCGTCACCTTTTTGTCCGGCGACGTGCACAACTCCTACGTCATCGAGGTTGACCGCCGCGGCTCGAACGACGAGGGATCGAGCCGGATCCTGCAGGCGGTCTGTTCGCCGATCCGCAATCCGCTCCCGCAGGTGGTTCGTAAGGCAACCGCCGTCGCCTCTAAGAGCGTCGGCTTCGGTTTCGCCAATCGGCTCGCCCGGTCCGCCAAGGTCCCGGACCCGCCCTTCAGCTGGCACACAATCGAGGGGCCGTGGTTTGAGAACAACCTCGCCACCCTCGAGACTGCCGGCCGGACGTTGACCATGCGATGGGAGAAGGGTGTGATCCAGGGCGGCAACCAGGAGTCGCCCGAACTCGAAGTCGTGAGCGAGCTGGTCGTCGAGCCTAAGCGGCTACACGAAGGCTAGGCCGGAGCTCAGGTGGCCGGCCGCTCTGCGCTGTTCAGCCAGCGGGCGAACGCGTCGAAGTTGTAAGGCCGCCCGAGGAAGTCGCGCACCAGATCCGCTGCGTCTCGGCTGCCGCCGGCAGCGAGAATCGTGTCGCGGTAGCGGGTTGTCACGGCCGTGTCGAACAAGTTCTCCATGTCGAACGCGGTCAGCAGGTCCTTGGCGATGACGAGGCTCCACATGTAGGTGTAGTACGCCGACGTGTAGCCGTCCAGGTGCCCGAACGATGCGTGGAAGTGCGTCCCTTCGACGTACGGGAAGACGTCGTACGTCGATTGCAAGTGCCGCTCCGCCTCGGTCAGATCGTCGAACGAGCTCGTGTGGAACTGAAACGACACTGCCGCGTAGAACATCTGGCTTCGCGCGAGGTATCCCTTGCCGAACTCGTGCGCGGCGCGCATCTTCGCAACCAGTTCGGCCGGGATCGGCTCCCCGGCGTCGTTGGAGGCGAACGTGCGCAAGACGTCGGCGTGCCAGGCCCACTCCTCGAGCAGCTGTGACGGAGCCTCGACGAAGTCCCACTCGGTGGCGACACCCGAGAACCGCACCCACTCGTGACGCCCGGCGAGGAGGTGGTGGAGCAGGTGCCCGAACTCATGGAAAAGCGTCACCACGTCGCTGTGCTCCATCAGCCCGCGCGAGAAGTTGCAGACTAGAGCACCCTCAGGCAGCTGGCGGGCGGCGACGCCCGGAACCAGCGAGAACTGTGCAGCATGCTTGTACTTGCCCTCACGCGGGTGGAGGTCGAGGAAGATTCTGCCGAGCAGCTCACCTTGGAGGTCGACGTCGTACGCCGTCACATCGCTGTGCCAAGCGGGCGCATCCACCAAGGTGTAACGCACGCCAAAGAGCCGCCCAGTCACGTCGAGGAGCCCTTGGCGAACCTTGGAGAAGTCGAAGTAGGTGCGAACTTCCTGCGCGTCGACACGAAACCGCTCGCGGCGAACCAGTTCCGCGTAATAGGTCGAGTCGGCACGGTCGATCTGCGTTGCGTCCGGGCGGTCTTGGCGCATGCGCTCGAGCAGTATGTCGCGGTCCCGCCGACCAGGTCGCTCAGCGGCTTCCGTGATGCGTTCGATGAAGTCGGCGATGGCATCCCCGCTACCGATCATCTTG
>JACCSH010000251.1 GCA_013813125.1 Nocardioidaceae bacterium
ATCCCAAGCGGTTGATTCTCGACGACGCTCGCCAGTTCGGTATCGCCGTGCTGCCCCTGGACGTCAACTGCTCTGATGACGTCTATCGGATAGAAAAAACCAACTGGACTTCTCGACCAGTGCGGCGGCTGACTGATGGTTCTGTCCGCGATGCGTCCCTCAGCGACAGCCATTCCGTCTCGCTACGGGTCGAGGAGCTCGGAGCCGCCTACGGCATCCGGCTGTCGCTAGCAGACGTCAAGGGCATCAGCGACGCCGAGATCGCGCGCATCCTGGCCGCCCGGCCCTTCCAGTCGCTCACCGACCTGTGGCAACGAGCGCGCATCTCCCGTCCTATCGCCGAACGGCTGGTCCTTGCAGGGGGCCTCGATTCGATCTATGGCATCGGTGCCCCCGTTCCGGTACGTCGCAGGGGCGCCGTGACCAGGCGCGACCTCCTGCTGCAGGTGCTCGAGCTCGACCGGTGGAGCCGAGCCACCGACAAGGCAGTGCGGGCCGCCTCGCCACGTCGCACTTCGACTCCCTCGGCTGCTGTGCCATCTCCTGACACCGACCCCCGATCGCTGGCGGCGGCTCAGTCCCAAGGCGCCAAGCCCGTCGACCCGGTGACCGCCGTCCAGCTGACTCTCGACCTCGACGACATCCCCGCCTTGACAGAGCTCTCCGGCCTACCTGAGATGTCGGGAGCCGAGCGGGTGCGAGCGGAGCTGGAGATCCTCGGGCTCGACGTGAGCGCCCACGTCGTCGACTTCTACGCGCCTTTGCTCCGCGAGCTGAATGTCTGCTGGTCTCGAGACCTTCTGCATCGCCGCAGCAGGTCTGAGCTGCTGGTCGCGGGAGTGAAGGTCGCCACTCAGACACCGCCGATTCGATCCGGCAGGCGCGTGGTGTTCTTGACCCTCGACGACGGCACCGGCCCGGTTGACACCACCTTCTTCGAAGACGCCCAGGGACCCTACGCCGCGACTCTGTTCCACTCCTGGCTGCTGGTGGTGCGAGGAGAGCTGCGCCGCACCGGGCCCAAAGGAGTGTCCTTGCGGGCTACCGGCTGCTGGGAGCTGCCAATGCTGCACCAGATCTGGCAGACACAAGGGATTGAGGCGGTGTACGACTCGATGCGGTTGCTGCCTGCGGGGTTCGAGCACCCCAGCGGCAGGCTGGTCGAGCACGCTGTTCACGGAGCAGCCGAAAGCTCCTCGACCCGACCAGTCATGGCCAGACCACCCGCCTACGACACCGGCCCGACTCCTCTGGCCGAAGAGGGAGACGAGTCGGGTCCCACTGCTGGTGGGATGGGTCGCCGCCGAGTGTTGGTGCATACCAGTGGGTACAAGCAGTCGCCGTACTCCGACATCCGCCCGGCCGGCGAGGACTCCAAGTCGGTGCCTCGCACGTTGTGGCATCGCAGCCCCGGCAGCGCCGGATGATCACCCGAGGGCCAAGCCTGACCGCTGACGACACCGGTTGCACCGTCATCCACATCGACATGGATGCCTTCTATGCCTCCGTTGCCATTCGCGACCTCCCTGAGTTGCATGGCCAACCTGTCATTGTGGGCGGCGGAAATCGCGGCGTGGTGCTCTCGGCGACGTATGCCGCTCGACAGTTCGGCGTCCGATCGGCCATGCCGATGACCCGGGCACGCCGGTTGTGTCCTCAGGCTCTGGTGATACCTCCGGACTTCAAACAGTTCAGCGCAGTGTCGTCGTCGGTCATGGAGACGTTTCGCAGTGTGACACCCCTCGTCGAACCGTTGTCGATGGATGAGGCTTTCCTCGAGGTCAAAGGCTCCCTTCGCCGTTTCGACTCACCGACTCTGATCGGGGAGCACCTTCGGGCTCGAATCGCTGACGAACAGCGCATCACCTGTTCGGTGGGGGTGGCGGCCACTCCTCAGGTGGCCAAGCTCGCATCGAGACGCGCCAAGCCAGACGGCCTGGTCGTCGTACCCAAAGATGGAGTTACGGCATTCTTGCATCCGTTAGCAGTCGATGAACTGTGGGGGATTGGCGAAAAGACAGCCGTCCAGCTGCATCGGCTGGGGCTACGCACCGTCGGCGACATCGCCTCCACGCCGGTCAGCCTCCTGCAACGGGCCTTAGGAGGTGGCCTTGGTGCTCGACTCCATGCCATGGCGTGGGGGGGCGACCAGCACACCATCGTCGCTCGTCGCGGTCCTGACGAGCCGGAATCCAGCATCGGTGCCGACGAGACATTCAGTCGTGACGTCGACGATGCTGCCATCGTGTTGCGAGAGCTGTTGCGGTTGTCGACCAAGGTGACAGCTCGGATGCGAAAGGCTCACGTCAAAGGCCGCACGGTCACTCTTCGGGTCAGGTTCTACGACTTCACCACCCTCACCCGGTCGCGAACGTTGCGAGAGCTGACCGATCTGACCCCCGAGATCTACGGCACCGCTGCCGACTTGTTCTCCGCTCTTTCGTTGCAGCGGGCTCGTATCCGCATGGTGGGGATACGAGTCGAGAATCTCTGCGACGGAGCCCTCGCCACGCGCCAGCTGAGGTTGGGGGAACGTAGCCATGGCTGGGAAGACGTCGAGAGGGCTGTCGATCGCGCCGCGCACCGATTCGGTAGTGCTGCAGCCGTGCGACCGGCAACCCTTCTCGAGGCGTCCCGACCGTGAAGCCGTCCCGGCTAGTCGCTGGGCCGCAGGCTGGGCGGCGACGATCAGGCTGGAGCGCCGTGCCGAGGGCTCAGTCCCAAGCGCCGTACACAGTCACCTTGAGGTACTTGTTTGACGTAACCTTCCACAGCTGCCGAGCATCTTCGATGTACATGTTCACGCAGCCGTGGCTGTGCCCGACGAACGGGTCCATCATGTAGGAAGAACCGTGGTAGGCCTGGCCCCCGTCGAAGAACTGGGCATACGGCATCGGCGAGTCGTACAGCTGAGAGTAGTGATCGATATTGCGGTAGTAGACGTAGCTGTTCCCCACCCGCGTCTCGTAGCGGCCCTTGGCGCCGCCTCGAACCAACCAGGTGTTATGGATGCGTCCGCCGTGCCACAAGGTCACCTGATGCATGCGACGGTCATAGCAAGCGTGCCAGCCGTCGGTCTTGCAGATGGAGGGGATGCGTCCGCGGTGGCGCACCGTATCTCTCAGCAGGTGCGCCCAGGTCTTATGCGTCGCCACTCCCGTTACGCGCAGCTTCTCGCGACGCTGGTAGGTGCGGACCCCCTCGCGCGTCCTCGGCCCGAAGTTGCCGACGGCGCCGGAGTTGTAGACCCCTGCCCACGTCAGGCGGTACTGCAGCTCCTTCACGTGCTCGATGCTACGAACCGACGAGTCCGAGTCTCCGTAGCGCGCGGTCTCCCGCGCCCAACGGTCTTTCAGACTAAAACGATCGCGCCTTGCCGCGGCAGCCACGGACGAGGCCGGGGGTGCCAGCGTCGGGGTGATGGCGGACCTCGCCCCTCCTGGAGTTGCTGCCTGAGAAGGTGCCACACCCATGCTGACCACGCATGCGGTCGCACTGATGACCCCCAACAACTTCTTCATCTCAAATCCTTCTTGCGCGACTAGCGCGGAAACGGGCGTGCCCGGTGGCCGAGTAGGAGCCCACAGCCTAACCGCAGAGCCCCTGGTTGCAGAATCGATTTTCCGTAACACTATAGAAACAACAAATACGGCGAATGGTCGTCCGGCCGATGCCTCTCGATGTGGTTCGGGGGGGCGGGCATGTGCCTGCCGAGCAATTTTCGCCGCTGGGTTTATTCCCCGTAACGGCGTGCTTAGACTGTTGGGATCGACCCGACACACCACTCTCGTCGGCTGGAGGTCACGGTGCCGCTCTCAGAAGAAGAGCAGCGTCTGCTTGAGCAGATGGAAGAAGCGCTTGCTGCCGAGGACCCGAAGTTCGCCTCGGCTCTGCGCGGATCCTCGGCTCGCTCCCGCCACAAGAAGCTGACGATCCTGGCGGCACTCGGTTTCGCAGCCGGCATCGCCTTGCTGATGACGGGTGCCGTGTTGGCTATCACCGCGATCGCGGTCGGTGGCTTCGTGGTCATGCTCGGGTCGGCATACATCGGGCTGTCGCATGGCCGCCACCTTCGCGGCACCGACCTACCCGACAACGTCCACCCGATATCGGGTGGGGGCCAGCGCTCGGCGTCTGCGCGCCAATCCAGCTTCATGAATCGAATGGAAGACCGCTGGCGGCGCCGTCGCGACGACTACTGAGCATCGATCGAGTTCGCGAACCGTCAAACGGCCGAACGCACGCGGCGGGTAGCCCAGCTTTCCCGCCTGCGCGTCAGTTCGGCGCGCAGGTCGCTCAGCAGTGAGGCGGGAAGCATTAAAGCCCCGAGCCGGTGCCCTTTGTCTGAGGACCGCGCCAACGACGTCACCACAACTTTCACGTCGTCCCCAGGATGGCTGTCCGGCGACAACGAGTTTGCATAGCGGGCCTGCTCGACACTCAGGGTCAGCCGGTTGAGCGCCGACAAGCTCTCGCGATCTCCCCTGAGGAACTTCGAGACGTCTCTCTCGCGGGCTCTCGGCGTCATGGAACCGGTCCACGGCAGGCGGAGGTCGACCATGGAGTCGCGAAGCTCCAGCCAGGCGGCCTCGGCTGCCGCGACCGGGTCGCCGGGATGGTTTCTGCGACGACTACGGACGCCCTGACGCACCAGGCCGGGCAACGCCAACAGCACTCCAGCGGCGAGGACAACCAGCCAACGCCGAGACGGCGGTGAGCCACCTGAACCGGCATCTGCCGGTGCTGCATCAGTTGTCGTCGGCGCCCCGCTGAACTCTGGTTCGAGGGTTGGCCCGAACGTGTCCGGTGCCGATTCGGTCGGCTCCGTCGAGCGGGGATCCTTCTCGGAGTCCGAGCCTGGTCGGGGCGCATAAGTTGGAAGTGAGGCTCCAACCCCCGGTGTCGGCTCAAACCGCACCCAACCCACACCCTCGAAGTACAGCTCGGGCCACGAGTGGTAGTTGTCTGTGGTGAAGACGCTGTCGCTGTCCGAGTCGAGCCTTTCCGGCTTCAGGAAGCCGACCACGATGCGCGACGGAATGCCGACCACCCGCGCCATCATCGCCATGGTGGCGGCAAACTGCTGGCAGAATCCCCGTCTTTCTTCGAGAAACTTCACCATTGCCTCGTAGCCATAGCCGTACTC
>JACCSH010000285.1 GCA_013813125.1 Nocardioidaceae bacterium
GTGACGGATAGTCCGGGCCCCAGCCCAGGCGGTACGGGCCGGTGACCTCACCCTTCTCCAGCGTCGCCAGGTAGGGGGTGAAGGGCTGCGTCTCGAACTCGTAGTCGAGCCCGAGGTCGTTGCGCCATCCGTTGGCGACGGCTTCCATGAACAGCTCATGGCCGCCGTCGTTGTTGAACCAGATGGTGATCTTGTCGCCGGGGATGCCGCCCGCCTCGTCGTACAGCCGCTTTGCCTCCTCAGGGTCGTACCGGCAGAACTCACAGGCGTCGGTGCGACTGCCAGGCACGAACGGCGCGATGACGTCGGTCGCCGGCGTGCGCGTCCCGAAGTAAACCTTCTCGTCGATCGTCTCCCGGTCGATTGCCAGCGACAGTGCCTGCCGGATCCGGACGTCCTGGAACTCCTCCATGTAGAGGGGGAAGCCGGTGTAGGAGAATACTCCACTGTCTACGCGCACGAGTCGGTCCCCGGCCAGCGCCTCGGCCTGCTTGTACTGCGACGGGTCGGGAACAGTGATGTCGATGTTGCCGGCCTGCCAGTCTCGGAAGGCCGTCACCAAGTCACCGTAGATTTTGAAGACGATCTCGTCGGCGTTGGCGACCCCTTCGCCGGCGTAATCCTCGAACCGTTCGACGGTGATGTTGTCGTTGTGTTTCCACTCGCCGACGATCTGGTAGGGGCCGTTCCCGATCGGCTGTTCCTGGCACTTCTTGAGGTCGTCGAGGCATTCTTCGGCCATCGGCGCGAAGGGTGGCGTGTAGCTCATGCTCAGGGGCCACTGTGAGAATGGTTTGGCCAGTGTGATCTCGATGGTGAGGTCATCGACCTTCTTCAGCCCGGAGAGTTCCTTTGCCTTGGGCTTTTCGCCCTGCAGGTCGTCGTAGCCCTCGACGGGGCTGAAGAAGAAGCCGGTCTGGGTTGCGTTCGGGCCATAAGCGGCGTAATTCCAGGCGCGGATATAGGAGTCGGCGTCAACCGGCTCACCGTTGTGGAATGTCCAGCCTTCCTTCAGCTTGACCGTCCAAACCAGGCCGTCCGGGGAGTCGATCGACTCGGCGACACCGAGAACTTGTTCCTGCGTCTCTGGGTCGATCGAAAGCAGGCCGGTGTAGATGGTGTTGAGCACCTGTGAGCACTCTGACTCGTAACACTGCGAGGTCGGAGCCAGGAACGACGGCTCACCGAGTTGCGTGCTGAAACTGCCGCCAGAAGGTTCTGCATCCGTAGGTTCACCGCCCTCGGGGTCTGTGCCGGTGTCTGTGCCGGTGTCTGTGGTCTCGGTGCCGGGCTCGTCGGCGGTGTCGTCGGTGGTGTCACTCGAGCACCCCGCTAAAACCATGGTGATCGCCGCAAGGCCTGCACAGCCTTGGAGCCATCGACGCGGTGTTGGTCGCCGCATGAATCCTCCTGAAAGTTTGCTCCGCGCCTCAGCGCCTGGTGCTCCGGTGATCCGACGTCGACGTGACGTCTAGACCGGATCACAGTGAAGCACTCGGGTGGGTCCGGCGCCACCATCGCAATGCAAAGCGGCCAAATCGTTAACTTTGCGCGGGCAAGGCTATCGGCGAAACGTCAGTGCCGCTGAGGGTCACAGGTGCCAGTCGAACGGCCGGACCGGCTCGGGAATGGCGTCGACGCCGGCCTCGGTGCGCTGGGCCGGGGTGATAGGCGTCGGCGCACCGGTCAGCGGGTCACCACCCGAGGCGGTCTTGGGGAAGGCGATGACATCGCGGATCGAGTCGGTTCCGGCGAGCAGCGCGCACAGTCGGTCTATTCCCAAGGCGATGCCGCCGTGTGGAGGCGGACCGTAGCTGAACGCCTCGAGCAGGAAGCCGAACTGGCTGGTGGCCTCGTCCCTGCTCAAGCCGATGACGTCGAAGACTCGTTGCTGCATGTCTGAACGGTGGATACGGATGGAGCCGCCCCCGATCTCCGAACCGTTGAGCACGATGTCGTAGGCCTGCGATAGAGCTTCGCCGGGTCGGGCTTGGAAGTCGGTTGCGAACTCGTCGGTGGGAGCGGTGAACGGATGGTGGATGGCCGTCCACCCCGTCGAGCCGTCCGCTGTCTCGATGGCCTCGAACATCGGGGCATCCACCACCCACACGAACTCCCAGGCAGAGGAGTCGATCAGGCCGCACCGCTCCCCTACCTCCAGGCGCGCAGCAGCCAGCAAGCCGAGAGCCTCTGACCGCTTGCCGGCGGCAAAGAAAATGCAGTCGCCAGGGGCCGCTCCCGCATGGCCAGCCAAACCGGCGCGCTCGGCCTCGGACAGGTTCTTGGCAATAGGCCCACCAAGCTCACCGTCTTCGCCGACCAGCACATAAGCGAGGCCGCGGGCGCCGCGCGATCGGGCCCAGTCCTGCCAGGCGTCGAGCTGCTTGCGAGGCTGGGATGCGCCGCCCGGCATAACCACCGCGCCGACATAGTGATCCGGCAACGCTGGCTGGAACACCCGGAACGGCGTGTGCGCGAAGTAATCGGTGAAGTCGATCAGCTCGCAGCCAAACCGCAGATCGGGCCGGTCGATTCCGGAACGTCGCATCGCTTCGGCGTACGTCATCCGCGGGATGGGCAGCGTCACCTCGTGTCCGAGCAGCTCGCGCCACAGCCGAGCCAACAGCCCCTCGATCAACGCCTGCACATCCTCAGGGGTGCAAAAGCTCATCTCGACGTCGAGCTGGCTGAACTCCGGCTGCCTGTCGGCGCGGGAGTCCTCGTCGCGAAAGCACCGGGCAATCTGGAAGTAGCGCTCCATGCCGGCGACCATCAGCAACTGCTTGAACAGCTGCGGGGACTGCGGCAACGCGTACCACGAGCCAGGCTGTAGTCGCACCGGCACCAGGAAGTCGCGCGCGCCCTCCGGAGTAGAGCGGGTCAGGTACGGCGTCTCGATGTCGATGAAGTCGTGATCCGACATCACCTCACGAATGATGCGCGTGACATCGGCCCGCAGGCGCAGATTGCGCCGCATGTCGCTGCGCCGCAGGTCGAGGTAGCGGTACGTGAGCCGGGTCTCCTCGTTGACGGCTGACGCGTGGTGCTCCTCGACCGGGAAAGGAAGCGGCGCCGACTCGCTCAGCACCTCCACCTCAGCCGCGATCACCTCGATCTCACCGCTAGGCAACGCGGCGTTGGCGTTGCCCGCGGGCCGGGCGGCCACTTCACCGGCGACCCGCACGCAGAACTCCGAGCGCAAAGGGCGAGCAGCCTCCTCATCCCGGATGACCACCTGTGCGACGCCGCTGCCGTCTCGCAGGTCGATGAACGCGACGCCCCCATGGTCGCGGCGGCGGGCTACCCAACCTGCCAGCGTCACCGTCTGTCCGGAGTGTTCCGCGCGCAGACTG
>JACCSH010000298.1 GCA_013813125.1 Nocardioidaceae bacterium
CGGTGGGATCCCTCACCTCGACAATTCCGTGATCACAGAGGTCGAAACACCCGATCTCGTCGACTGGGCCGAACCGGTTCTTGACGGCCCTGAGCAGGCGCAGCCGGGAGTTGCGCTCACCTTCGAACTGCAGCACTACGTCGACTATGTGCTCCAGGGCACGGGGACCCGCGATCGTGCCGTCCTTGGTGACATGTCCGACCAGCAGAGTAGACAGGTGCCGTTCTTTGGCGACCCGCACCAGTGCCGCTGTCACAGCGCGCACCTGCGTGACGCCACCGGCAGGTCCGTCGAGATCCGTGTTCGCGACCGTCTGGACGGAGTCGACGATGAGGAGGTCAGGCTTGACCGTGTCGACATGGGACAACACGGCTGACAGGTCGGTCTCGGCCGCGAGAAAGAGCCTGTCCTCCATCGCTCCGGTGCGTTCAGCGCGCAGCCGGACCTGTGAGGCTGACTCCTCACCCGAGACGTAAAGGGTGTTCGACCCTCGGCGAGCGGCCTGGGCAGCAACCTCCAGCAACAGGGTTGACTTGCCGACCCCAGGCTCCCCCGCGAGCAGCAGGACCGACCCCGGCACAAGCCCACCCCCGAGCACCCGATCGAGTTCGGGTACGCCACTGCCCCATGACCCTGGCGCTCGCGCGGGGACTTCTGAGATCCGGACGGCCGGGCTGGTGACCGGCCCTGGCCTGGCACGCGACACCAGTCCGGCGGCGCCCACTTCTTCGACACTGCCCCACGTCTGGCACTCGCCGCACCGACCCATCCACTTGACGCAGGCCCAGCCACACTCTGTGCAGCGGTAGGAAATGGAGGCCCGTCCAGCAGCGGTCTTTGTCATGAGGCGACGCTATGGCACGCGACCGACAACACCGGCTGCGGCGCACCTGTGCGAGTCGTTGATGGCACTGATGGCGGGCCGGAGCCGGGCAGCCGCCTGGGGTGGCTTCACCTAGTAGTGCCGGAACCTGATGTTGACGGCGTAGTCCACCTCGAGTCCTTGGTGCTCACGAAGGATCCAGCCAGCGGAAGCGGGCGCGAACTCGATCCGCACGACCGCTTCGAGGTCGGCGCGCGTCTCGAACTTCCAGCGCATTTCTCGGCGCAGAACGCTCCACCCGCGCCGCGCGAAGAACTCGTCGACGGCTCCAGGGTCGTACGAGCGGAGGGCCGCCGTGAACCATCGTCCAAAGGTGCTGCGGGTGGCGTCGTTGTCGACGATGAATGCCACGCCTCCGTGCCGGATGACCCGGTCCAGCTCCTGCAGGCCCGGTTCACAGCCTGGACCGAAGAAGTAGGCCCAGCGGGCCTGGGTGACGTCAATGCTCGACGACGGCAACGGAATGCGATGAGCGGAGCCGTGTAAGACCCTGACGTTGGGCAGCTTGCGGGTACGTACCCGGGCCCAAGTGACGAGGTCACCGTGCGGCTCCACACCGATGACCGAGGCCGCCTCGGCAGCAAGGAGAGGCAAGTGGTAGCCGGTTCCGCAGCCGAGGTCCAGCACGGTGGCGTCGGTGAACCGGCGGATCGATCGCATCGCCGACTCGATCACCCCGTCTGGGTCGACAGCGCGGTTCTCGACCTCGTAGACGTGCGGATGCTCCCAGATGTTCGGGCTTGCCAGGGCACCGGCAGCGATCCGACCGGTCAGATGGTCACGACTCCGGAAGGGGTCTTGAATGAGGCGCTCAAGATCCCAGGTGTTCCGTTGGGGGCGAGCCAATCAACGTCGAGGCCCTCCAATGGCCGCTGGGCAGGCACCCCCAACCACTCGGAGACCCGCCGAGGGTCCCCGGCAATCTGCAGGTTGGTCAGCTCGACGCTGCCGCTAGCACGAGCCGATGGGTGCTCGCCACTGTCGACTTCCCACTGTACGAAGAACGGCAGCTGAGGGTCGGACTGCAATCCGCGGACGCCGATCTGACGCCAACGCAGCTCCACTCCGTCGGGCCGGTAACGGTTGCCGAGTACGGACTTGCGCTGTAAACGGTTCTCGACGACGGTGATATCGTCGACGGCAACGACCCATCCGAGCCACCCCCCGCCGGCCTCCGACCTCGAACGTACGGCCTGTCCAAAGGGCGCCTTGTCAGAGGCGGGGTGATCGAGCACCTCGACGACTTCGATGAACTGGCCACCGGCCAAGGGCAGCACCGTGTTGCGCGTGCCGAAGCGCGGATGGATCCCTCCGTCTACGAACTTCTCACCCAGTTGCTGTGAAAGGCGAGCTGTGGTGGCCGCCAATCCATCGGGACCTGCTGCAAACGAGAGATGGTCAAGTTGCATCTCGTCATTGTGTCCGCAGCGAGTAGGGGCGCTGGCAGCGGGGTCGGATATGACTCGTTAGCCTCCCCCCATGAGAGAAGCCGTCCTCGATATTGGGTCCAACACGGGACATCTCCTCGTTGTTGACGCTCATCGGGGTGCAGCGCCGCTACCGGCCTTCTCCAAAAAGGCAGCGCTGCGGCTGGCCGAGCACCTGAGCGCCGCAGGGGCTTTGCGCGATGACGGTGTGGCCGAGCTGATCGCCTTCATCCGGGCGTCACTCGTTGTTGCCGAGGAGCAGGGCTGTGAGACCGTCACTGCTTTCGCGACGTCGGCCATCCGAGAGGCCACCAACACCGACAAGGTTCTCAAGACCGTGCAGCAGAAGACCGGTGTCAACCTCACGGTTCTCTCCGGCGAGGAAGAGGCCCAGCTCACCTTCTTGGCTGTTCGTCGCTGGTTCGGGTGGTCCTCCGGCAGGTTGGCGGTCTTCGACATCGGAGGTGGATCGCTCGAGATCGCGGCAGGTGCTGACGAACGACCCGACGTGGCTCAGTCACTGGAACTCGGTGCAGGTCGCCTCACCCGGGACTGGCTGCCTGACGATGTGCCCTCCGAGTCGTCATACAAGGCTCTGCGCAAGTACATCCGCACGGAGATCGCGCGTGAAGCGGGCGCACTGCTGCGCGCGGGTGTCGGCGACCACAGCGTGGCGACATCCAAGACCTTCCGTTCGCTTGCCCGCGTGTGCGGGGCGGCACCTTCGGCCGAGGGCAGTCACGTCCGTCGGATGCTGCCTCGCGGCGAACTGAAGAACTGGCTGCCAAAGCTTGCAGCGATGAACCGGGCGCAGGTGGCGCAGTTGCCGGGAGTTTCGCACGCCAGGGCACACCAGCTGTTCGCCGGTGGTTTGGTCGCTGAGGCGGTCATGGACCTGTATGACATTGAAGCGCTCGAGATCTGCCCCTGGGCACTGCGCGAAGGCGTGATTTTGCAGAAGCTCGACACCCTGTAGTCCGACGTCAGACAGCTTGAACGGCCAGTCGGCCGGTCCGTGCGGGTCCAAGCGTGCCTAGGCTGGAAGCGTGAGATCAGACTCCGACGCCCACCTCCCGGTCCGGGTCCCGCCAGCGCGGGTGGCTTTGTCGTCATCCTCGGTCTATCCGGAGTCAACCGCGGTTGCCTTTCAGTTGGCGGCTTCGCTCGGCTATGACGCCGTCGAGGTTATGGTGGGAATCGACCCGATCAGCCAGGATCCGGAAGCCATCAAGCACTTGATGGACTACCACGGAGTCCCCGTGTGCTCAGTACACGCGCCGTGCCTGCTGATCACCCAGCGGGTTTGGGGCTCTGATCCTTGGCACAAGTTGCAGCGCAGTGTCGCGATGGCGCAGCTGGTGGGTGCCGACACTGTCGTGGTTCACCCCCCATTTCGGTGGCAGCGCGATTACGCCTCGTCGTTCGTGGAAGGAGTCGCCAACCTGGAGGCGGAGACGGGGGTGGCCATCGCCGTCGAGAACATGTTCCCGTGGCGGGCTTTGCGCAGCGAGATGCAGGTCTATGTGCCGAGCTGGAATCCCGTTGACCATGACTTCGCGAACGTGACGCTCGACCTGTCGCACACCTCGACCGCCGGTGACGACACGATGGCAATGGTGGATGAGCTTGGATCACGGCTCCGACACGTGCACATGGCCGATGGCTCGGGTTCTGCCAAGGACGAGCACCTTGTGCCCGGACGTGGTAGTCAGCCTTGCGCTGAGCTGCTTGAACTCCTGGCCGCGCAGGGGTTCGGTGGTGATGTGGTCGTGGAGATCAACACTCGCCGAGCGGCATCACGGGGTGCACGGCGGGCCGACCTTGCGGAGTCGTTAGCCTTCACCCGGCTCAATCTTGCTGTTGCTTCCGTCCGATGACGGTGCCGTCGACCACAGGCTGGCCGTCGCTAGGGGCTGCGTGTGAGCTGGCTCAGGAAGCGGACGTGGTTACCCCGAAGACGGCAACGTCGCCTTCGCGGGATGCGAGTCAGGCTTCAGCGATCTGAGCGATGAGGTCACCCTCGGTCACGACGTCACCCTCGCAGACAGCAACTTCGGCGACGACGCCAGATACCTCGGTCGGTACGGGGATCTCCATCTTCATCGACTCCAGCAGCACAAGCGTGTCGCCTTCCTCGACGGGATCGCCGGCCTTGACGATGACGCGCAAGACATTGGCGACGAGTTCAGCGTGGACCTCGTGAGCCATGCCTTCTCCTTCGGTGGCCTCAGTTAAGCGCCTCACTCGACTGAGGTGTGGGTTCTTCGCGATCCTAGTGCCCGCTCGGCCCGCCCCGACCTTTCACGGGTGAACTGCGGGGGACAGTGGAGAGGTCTCCGTGATACGGCGGCGTACCCTGTGATCCGCACCTGTCGCCACCCATGGCAGGTCGCTCAAGGAGGATATGTGCTTCGTCGTTCCCTGCTCATGATGTCGCGGAGCGACAGGCTGAAGCACCTGGTGACGTCCATGCCGGTATCGAGTGGTGTGGTTTCTCGGTTCGTTGCCGGGGAGACGGTGCAAGAAGCCGCCGACGCGACCGAGAAGCTGGTCAGGGACGGACTTTGCGTCTCGCTTGACCATCTGGGTGAGGACACGCGTGATCGCAG
>JACCSH010000312.1 GCA_013813125.1 Nocardioidaceae bacterium
CCGCAGCAGCTCAACGCCGAAGGCGGACACGGCGCTGTGCCGCTGGAAGGTGTGGCGACCCAGCAGGCGCCGCAAGCGGCCGCAGCCCGTGATTGGCCGCTGTGGGAGGTGTTCGTCCGGGCCAAGCGCGGACTGAGTCACGTCCACGTCGGGAGCCTGCATGCCCCTGACGCCGCGATGGCGGTCCGTAACGCCCGCGACCTTTACACCCGGCGGCAAGAGGGAGTCTCGATCTGGGTCATGCCGGCCGAGCACATCACAGCCACCAGCCCCGATGAGAAGGACGCGTTCTTCGACCCGGCGGCCGACAAGATCTACCGCCATCCCACGTTCTACTCCGTACCAGAGGGCGTCAAACACCTGTGAGCTCGACAGTGCCCACCTCCACGCGTCACCTCGCGACGGCGCCGTCGAACGCTGACGTCTCCCGCTATGCCCTGCGCCTTGGAGACGACGCGCTGATCTCCGCCCAGCGCATGGGGGAGTGGATCGCCGCCGCCCCGCAGCTGGAAGAAGATGTCGCACTCGGCAACATCGCATTAGACCTACTCGGTCAGGCGCGCGCACTGCTCACCTATGCCGGCCAGCTCGAAGGTGCGGGACGTGACGAGGACGACCTAGCCTACCTCCGCGACGAGCGGCAGTTCCTCAACGCCCAGATCTTCGAGCTGGGAAACGGTGACTTCGGCTTCACGGTGGCCCGCCTGTTGGTCACCTCGACGTACCAGCACGCCCTCTACGCAGGGCTGCGGCACTCAGCCGACTCGACGTTGGCGGCGATTGCCGCCAAGGCCGTGAAGGAGGTCGACTACCACCGTGACCACGCCACTCAGTGGACACTGCGTCTGGGTGACGGCACCGCCGAGTCTCATCGGCGGATGCAACAAGGCGTCGATGACGTGTGGCCCTACATCTCGGAGTTGTTCGAGTCTGACGCTCTGACGACAGCTCTGGCGGCGAGCGGCGTGGCGGTCGACCCCAATAGCCTCGAAGAACAGGTTCTGGTGTACGTCGAACAGGTGCTCACCGAGGCTACGTTGACGCGTCCGGAAGCCACCGTGCGCCATACGGGCGGGCGCAGCGGAATCCACACCGAGCAGTTCGGATACGTCCTCGCCGAGATGCAGCATCTGGCCCGATCCCACCCAGGAGCAAAGTGGTGAGCCAGATTGCTCCTCCGCGGCCAGCCGCGCTATGGCAGGCGGTCGCCTCCGTCCTTGACCCGGAGGTTCCGGTCTTGACGATCGAGGACCTGGGGATTCTGCGAGACCTCCACCTCGACGAGTCCGGACACGTCGAGGTGGTCATCACGCCGACGTACTCAGGGTGTCCCGCGATGGACGCCATCACCGCGGACGTCGTCGAGGCGCTCGCCGCCGTGGGCTGCCATGACGTCTCAGTGCGACTCGTGCTGGCTCCCGCCTGGACCACCGACTGGATCAGTGAGGTCGGCAGGCGCAAGCTCCAGACCTACGGCATTGCACCACCATCTCACCGCGGCGACGGCCCGGTCCCGGTCGCACTGAGCGTGCGGTGTCCGCAGTGTGGGTCGGCTGACACCCGCGAGCTCAGTCGTTTCGGTTCGACCGCCTGCAAGTCGTTGTGGTCGTGCCGGTCCTGCCTCGAGCCGTTCGACCATTTCAAGGCTCTTTGAGGCGCCGCGGCTCATGACACCTCCGCGGCATCCCACCTTCCACCGCCTTCGAGTAGCAGACGCGAGCCCACTCACCGACGACGCGGTGTGCATCAGCTTTGAGGTGCCGACAGAGCTCGCCGACGACTACGACTTCATTCAAGGCCAACACGTGACGGTGCGCACGTCACTGGCTGGTGATGACGTGCGGCGCAGCTATTCGATCTGCGCGCCGGCGAAATCGGGCCAGCTCCGTATCGGTGTCAAGTTGCTTCCGGGCGGGCACTTCTCCGGTTTTGCGGCCGGTCAGCTAGCGGTGGGTGATGAGCTCGAGGTGATGACGCCCACGGGACGTTTCTTCACCCCGCTCGATCCCTCGAACCGCAAGCACTACTGCGCTATCGCAGCTGGCAGCGGCATCACCCCGGTGCTCTCGATTATCGCAACGACTCTGGAGCAGGAACCCCACAGTCGGGTGACATTGATCTACGCGAACCGAACGAGCCGCTCGGTTATGTTCTTGGAGGAGCTGGAGGACCTCAAGGATCGATACCGGGCACGGTTCCATCTCATCCATGTGCTGAGCCGCGAGCCCCAAGATGCAGAGCTCTTGTCGGGGCGACTGGACGCCGCGCGGCTCACCAAGATCAACGAGACCCTGGTTCCCCCCGAGACGGTCGACGAGTGGTTTCTCTGCGGCCCCTATGGCATGGTGATCGACCTTCGCCAGGCGCTCCTCGACCAGGGGGTTTCGCCTTCACGAGTTCACAGCGAGCTGTTTCACGTCGAGACCGTGCCCTCCGTACGGCCGGTGGCGACAACCGACGGGGGAGAGGGTTCGGACGTCACTATCCGTCTCGATGGTCGTGCGTCGTCCTTCACACTCAAGCGCGATGACGTTCCTGTGCTCGAAGCTGCGCTTGCTGTCAGAACCGACGCCCCCTTCGCCTGCAGAGGCGGCGTCTGCGGAACCTGTCGCGCCAAGCTGGTTGAGGGTGAAGTCGTGATGGACACCAACTACGCGCTCGAGCCCGACGAGATCGCCGGCGGCTACGTGCTCACCTGCCAGAGCCACCCGACGACAGCCACGGTCGTTCTCGACTTCGACTCGTGAGAGTCGAAGCGATGGGAACGGCGACTCGTGAGAGTCGAAGCGGTGGGAACGGCGGCTCGTAAGAGTCGAAGCGATGGGAACGGTGACTCGTGAGAGTCGAAGTGAGGGCGTCGCGGTCACCGGCCCTTTGAGGTAGGGCGGTGTTAGGGTCGGGCCGTGCGCCAGTACCTCGATCTCATGCGGCGCGTCCTCGAAGACGGCACCCCGAAGGGCGACCGCACCGGCACCGGCACTCTCAGCGTTTTCGGTCACCAGATGCGCTTCGACCTGAACGACGGTTTTCCCCTCGTCACGACCAAGAAGATTCATGTGAAGTCCGTCGTGGGGGAGTTGTTGTGGTTCCTGCGAGGTGACACCAACGTCCGCTGGCTGCAGGAGCGCGGAATCACGATCTGGGACGACTGGGCCGATGACAACGGTGACCTTGGACCGGTCTACGGACAACAGTGGCGCTCCTGGGAGACACCAGATGGGGGACATGTCGACCAGCTGCAGCAGGTGATCGACCAGTTGCGGATCGACCCGAACTCGCGCCGCCTGCTGGTCAGCGCCTGGAACGTGGCCGACATCTCGAGAATGGCTCTGGCGCCGTGTCACGCTCTGTTCCAGTTCTACGTCGCTGACGGCCGACTGTCCTGTCAGCTGTACCAGCGCTCAGCTGATGTGTTCTTGGGAGTGCCGTTCAACATTGCGTCCTACGCACTGCTCACCTCCATGGTCGCGCAGGTGAGCGGGCTGCGCGTCGGTGAGTTCATTCACACCTTCGGTGATGCCCATCTGTACTCAAACCACGTCGACCAGGCCCGTGAACAGCTCGCCCGAGAGCCACGCCCGTTGCCCGAGCTGTGGCTTGATCCGGCGGTCACCGACATCGCGGACTTCGATATGGAGCACGTCAAGGTCTCCGGATATGACCCGCATCCGCCCATCAAGGCGCCGATCGCCGTATGACGACGAGGGTGGTAGCGGCCGAGTTCGGCTGGCGGAATGGCCGTGCTCGGTCGCTGTTGTGACCGTCGACGCTGGCAAGACGCTGGCAAAACGCTGGCAGCGAAATTCCGAGAACGTGAGGGTGGGAAGGGTATAAAGCCCACCATGGCAACCAGCTCAGACAGAAGTCCGCACCTCGACGCGACGGTCCCGGCCGGCGACGCGCCCCTTCCAACGCCTGCGGCTTCTGTCTGGGT
>JACCSH010000319.1 GCA_013813125.1 Nocardioidaceae bacterium
GTCCCGAGTGCAGAGATGATGGCTTGGACTTCCGTGTTCGCGAGCACCCGATCAATCCGAGCCTTCTCGACGTTCAAGATCTTGCCGCGGATGGGCAGAATGGCCTGGATCCGCGGGTCTCGCCCACCCTTGGCCGAGCCCCCTGCTGAGTCGCCCTCGACGACAAAGACCTCGCACTCGGCGGGGTTCGTCGACTGGCAGTCGGCGAGCTTGCCGGGCAGTCCACCGCCGCCGAGCAGGCCCTTGCGGTTGCGGGCGAGGTCTCGAGCCTTGCGAGCGGCCAGGCGCGCCGATGCTGCTGCTATCGACTTCCGGATGATGTCGCGTCCCTCTCCAGGGTTCTTTTCGAACCAGTCGCCCAGGTGGTCGTTGACCACCTTCTGCACGAATGACTTCGCCTCGGTGTTGCCGAGTTTCGTCTTGGTCTGGCCCTCGAACTGCGGCTCGGCCATCTTGACTGAGACGATCGCTGTCAACCCCTCGCGGACGTCATCGCCAGAGAGCCGGTCCTCACGCTTCTTGATCAACCCCCATTCCTCAGCCCAGTTGTTGACCGTGGAGGTGAGCGCGGATCTGAAGCCCTCCTCGTGCGTGCCACCCTCGTGGGTGTTGATGGTGTTGGCGAACGTGTGGACCGACTCGGTGAAACTCAGATTCCACTGCATTGCCACCTCGAGGCTCATGCCAACCGTGTCGTTGACCGCCTCGAAGGCGATGATGCTGCGATGGACCGGGTCCTTGGTGGAGTTGAGGTGCCGAACGTAGTCGACCAGCCCGCCGTCGTAGCGAAATCGCCGCTCGACGGTGCTGCCGCTCGGTCCTGCATGGATGCCGTCGGGCCCGCCATCGACCTCGTCGGGGATGGTGGCGTCCTGGACCGCCTCCACCAGCCCTCTGGTGTGCTCGGGGCGCTCGTCACGGACGACGATCTCGAGGCCCTTGTTGAGGAATGCCATTTCGCGGAACCGGCTCGCCACGGTCTCGAAGGAGTAGTCAGTGGTCTCGAAGATCTCGGGGCTCGCCCAGAAGGTCAAGGCGGTACCCGTCTCGTCGGTCGGCTCGTGGGGCACGAGCGGACCGGTCGGCTCTCCGTAGACGAAGGACTGCTCCCAGCGGTACCCGTCACGCTTGACCTCGACCGTGAGCCGCTCGCTGAGGGCGTTGACGACGCTCACCCCCACGCCGTGGAGACCACCGGAGACCTTGTAGCCGCCCCCACCGAACTTGCCACCCGCGTGAAGCACGGTCAGCACGACTGTTACAGCCGGCTTCTTCTCGATGGGATGCTCGTCGACCGGGATCCCCCGACCGTTGTCGACGACGCGAACTCCACCGTCTGCTTGCAACGTGACCTCGATGCGGTCGCAGTGGCCGGCCAGCGCTTCGTCGACGGCATTGTCGATCACCTCCCACACGAGGTGGTGCAGACCCCGCTCACCGGTGGAGCCGATATACATGCTGGGGCGCTTGCGGACCGCCTCGAGGCCCTCGAGCACCTGGATCGCCGATGCATCGTACGTCGGGTCCGATGCGACCGTGGCGGAGGAGAACGCGGGAGTCGTGGAGGGAGAAGCCTCGGCTGCTTCATCGGGCTGAGATGGCGTCTGATCGTCGTCGGGCAACACTCTTCAGTCCTCCAGGTGCACTCAGCCAAAAAGCCGCTAGCCGGACATGGACGCTCTCGGGAGTCGGAGGCCGACGGGGGAGGCGCGCGGCGACTTGGCGGCTTGGTTTGCTTCTTCCAGTATAGGCGAGACACGCCCCATGACGTGCGCCCTCTCGGTCAAACTGTGTGCGAACCTGCCTGGAAACGTCTCCACAGGCTCTGCAACCGCTCTTTGAGCCGCTCCGAGGGGTCCGACCACCTCCCCATACCCGGAAAAGTCCGTCGGCGGGCTGAGCGGGGCCGCAGAGCGTGAGGCGCGGAGGCGTCCAACGCCGCCCCGCACAGATGTCCGCCGCCTGGCGCCTGGCCTGCGGCCTACCCGTAGGTGTCTCGGGGACCGCGCGCGCCGCGGACCGAACGCGGGCCGCGACGCCACGAGGGGCCTTCCGGACCTTGTACATCGATCCGTAACACACTTGCGTCCCCTAGCTCTTCGTTCATCCGCCGCACGACCTGCGGAGCCAGCAGCCGCATCTGCGTCGCCCACGCCGTGGAGTCCGTCCGAATCGTGAGGTGTCCATCTCGGTAGGTCTCGGGTTGGCAGTGCGCGGCGACCTCGGCCCCAACGATTTCGGGCCATCGTGCGAACACGGCTCGCACCGCCACGTCAGCGGCCCAGCCGCTGTCTGTCACCAAGCGCTCCAGCGAGGCACTCAGCGTCATCGGGTCACGGCCGTCTGGGTGAGAGCCCGACAACTCCGCAGTCTCGGGCCGTCGCGACCGACCCCACTTGTAGCTAGGGCGTTGCGCGGCGCTGCCTCTCACAGCAGCCGCGGTCGAGCGGGCTAGATCGAGGCCGGTCGGCTCGTGCTCGGAAGCCCGGCTGACCGAACCCTCGGCAGGCGGAGTGCCGGAAGGCGACTCTGGGGCCGACTTTTTGACCGCTTCGGTGTCTTCGCTGTTGCCCGACTGAGGTCCAGATCCCGTGGAGGATTCAGGCACGGGTCACCCTCCCGTCGCGTACGTCGAACTGCTGGTCAACCAGCTCGGCCGGTACGTCGGCGCCAACCGCTGCGGTGACGAGCACCTGCTCTGTTTTGACGACCAGGTCAGCGAGATGTCGCCGGCGTACGTCGTCGAGCTCGGCGAACACGTCATCGAGTATCAGCACCGGGTCATCGCCTTCGTCTCGCAGGAGTTCGAACGCCGCAAGGCGCAGCGCCAGTGCCAACGACCACGACTCGCCATGACTCGCGTAGCCGCGCATCGGTAACCGGCCGAGGCTGAGAACCAGATCGTCTCGATGTGGACCGACCAAGCTCACGCCACGGTCGAGCTCATCGGTGCGCCGACGTGCGAGTTCAGCCAGCAGTGCCTGGGTAAGCGCCTCCTTGTCGACGAGACCAAGCGTGGCGTCGGGTGCGACGAAGCCGGACGGTGATGTGGATGCTGCGGAACGGAGCCCAGCTGGCATGTCGAGGGAACCGGTGTAGGCGAGTTTCGCATCGTTGCCACCACCCGGTTTGGGGATAGCGTGAGCCACCTCCTCGTAGTGGCGCGTCACGTGCGGAGCAAGCGCGTCGACGAGAGCCAGTCGCGCCGACAACAGCTCTGCCCCGGTGCGGGCAAGGTGGGAGTCCCAGACCTCAATCGTCGCCAGCGCACTCTCGTTCCGCCGGCCGGAGGCGCGCCCACCAGCGGTTTTCAACAAGGCGTTGCGCTGGCGGAGCACCCTCTCGTAGTCGCTGCGAACCGCAGCGAACCGTGGCTGGCGGGCCACGAGCAGATCGTCGAGGAAACGGCGCCGTGAGCTGGGGTCTCCTTTGACGACGTCAAGGTCGTCTGGCGAGAAGACGACGGTGCGCAAGATGCCCAGCACCTCACGTGGACGGGGCACGCCTGAACGATTGAGCCGGGCCCGGTTCGACTTACCGGGGTTGATCTCGAGCTCGATGAGGGCCTGCCGGTCATGGCGTTGCACCGTCGTACGAACAATCGCCTTGTCAGCCCCGAACCGGACGAGGGGTTGATCGCTCGCCACCCGGTGAGACGACTGCGTCGCAACGTAGTCGATCGCCTCAACGAGGTTCGTCTTGCCTTGACCGTTCGGACCTATGAATGCCGTGGCACCTGAGTTCAGATCCAGGTCGACCTGGGCGTACGAGCGGAAGTCGACGAGGGTCAGGTTGGAGACGTACACGCCACGATCACGGCGTCAACGGATCAATCGACTCGGACTTGGCGCGCACTGCGTGGCCACCGAACTGGTTCCGCATGGCGGCAACTGCCTTCATGGCCGGGGATTCCTCCTGACGCGACTGGAACCTGGCAAAGAGCGCCGCCGTGATCGCACTCAGTGGCACGGCGTTGTCGATCGCTGCCTCCACCGTCCACCGTCCCTCGCCAGAGTCCTCGGCGTATCCCTCGAGCTTGTCGAGCTTGGGGTCATCCTTCAGAGCCGCACAGAGCAGGTCGAGAAGCCAGGACCTGATCACAGTTCCAGCGCGCCATGAGTCGAAGACCTCAGCGACGTTGTCCACGACGTGAACCTTCTCGAGAAGCTCCCAGCCCTCGGCGTAGGCCTGCATGATCGCGTACTCGATGCCGTTGTGGACCATCTTGGAAAAGTGGCCCGCCCCAACTGGGCCGGCATGCACGAAACCTGCGTCGCCCTCGGGCCGCAAGGTTTCGAAAGCCGGCTGCACCTTCGCTACGTCAGCGGCGTCGCCTCCGCACATCAGCGCGTAGCCGACTTCGAGGCCCCAGACTCCGCCGGATACACCACAGTCGACAAACCCGATGCCTCGCTCGGCCAGGAAGTCCGCGTGGACCTGATCGTCCGTCCATTTCGAGTTGCCCCCGTCAACGACCACATCACCGTCACCGAGCAGTTCTCCGAGTTTCTTGATCGTGTCGCGGGTTGGGTCACCCGCTGGCACCATCACCCAGACCACCTTCGGCGACGGCAATGCTTCGACCATTTCCTCCAGGCTCGTGACGTCGCTGACATCGGGGTTGCGGTCGAAGCCGACCACGGTGTGGTCGCCACCGCGTAACCGCTCGCGCATGTTGTTGCCCATCTTGCCCAGCCCGATGAGTCCAAGGTGCATGGCGAAGCCTTTCGCAGGGTGCTCGTCAGCCTTGCATACGCAAGGGCATCAGAAGGTAGCGGAAATCGAGGTCAGGCGGCACGTCGGGGCCGCTCACGCTGGCGAATGCCGCCGGTCGAGCCGGCTGGGTCATCGCGATGTGTACGTGAGAACCAGTAATGGCACTCAGCCCGTCCAACAGGTACGACGGATTGAACCCGATCGAGATGTCCGCGCCGACCAACAGGCAGTCGAGTGCCTCAGAGGCATATGCCTCCTCACCATTTCCGGCTTCGAGCGTGACCATGGCGTCAGTGAAGCTCAACCGGATCGGGGTGTTGCGGCCCGCTACGAGCGATACCCGCTTGACGGCGTCGACAAGGGGTGCCAGCTCGAGTTGGGCACTGATGTCAGAGGTGTTGGGAAAGAGCTGTCGAACATTCGGGAAGGCACCCTCGATCAACCGGGTGGTGGTTCGCCGTGTCCCGACGCCCGTTGTTGACTGAAACCCGATCAGCCCATCGCCAGCTAGACCCGTGGCCCCTCTCGTCGAGAGGGCGATGCTCAGCTCAGAGCCGGGGCCGAGGGTCTTGGTGGTGTCGGCCAGCACCCGGGCAGGGACAAGTGCGCTGACGCTGAGGTCGGACTGGTCTGGACGCCATTCGATCTCCCGCAGGCTCAACCGAAATCGATCAGTAGCCAGGAGCGAGAGGGTGGCGCCGTCGATTTCCAGTTTGACACCGGTCAGAACCGGCAGCATGTCGTCGCGCCCGGCTGCGGTCACTGCCTGAGCGACCGCAGCGGCGAACACGTCACCATCGACGCTGCCCGCCACCTCGGGCATGTCAGGCAATGCCGGGTAATCCTCAACAGGCATGGTCTGCAAGCTGAACCGGGTGCTTCCGCACACCAGTGAAAGCTTCGCACCGTCGAGGGCCACATCGACCGGTTGGTTGGGCAGGGCCCGGGCGATGTCTGCCAACAACCGGCCGGAGACGAGAACTTCGCCTTCATCGGCGATATCGGCGAAAAGACTTACGTGCGCGGACGTCTCGTAGTCGAAACCGCTGAGGCTGAGGCCGTCGGGTCCGCCGGCAATCTTGATGCCGGACAGTTGCGGCAAGGTACCGGGCCGGGCGGGGATGCTGCGGGCCGTCCAGGCGACTGCCTCAGCAAGCACGTCACGTTCAACACGGAACTTCACGATGGAGTGTCTCCTCCCCAGGACGTGGTCAGATGGTCATCCCCAGGTCGGTCGATGTGATTGTTCTGAGAAGTCTTCCTGCAAATAGCTGTGTCGTCATGTCCGTAGCGTCGGTGGATATGTGTGCAACCGCCATAAGCGCAGGTCAGAGCGAAACTTATGGCCGACGTCCTTGTGGATAGTTCGTCTTCGCTGGGGAGCCACGGAGAACAATCTGGGACCGCTCGGCCAGTTGTGGGCACCGTGCACAGCAGTCGGGACAACAACTTGTGGCTGTCAACAGGATGAGACTGTGCATCCCAGCGGTGAGGGGCGTTCCGGTCACTGCTGGCGAGCCTGCTGCTTGATGCGGTTGGTCAACTCCCGGACCTGGTTGTAGATGTTTCGACGTTCTGCCATCTGTTGCCGGATCTTACGATCGGCGTGCATCACCGTGGTATGGTCGCGGTCGCCGAACTGCTGGCCGATCTTGGGCAGGGACAACTCGGTCAGTTCGCGGCACAGGTACATCGCGATCTGCCGCGCGGACACCAGCACCCGGCTACGACTCGGGCCGCACAGGTCATCGATCGAGAGGCCGAAGTAGGCGGCTGTCTGCGCGATGATCACGGCCGAGGTGATCTCCGGCTCGCCACCCTCGGGAATAAGGTCCTTGAGCACGATCTCTGCCAGTGTGAGCTCAACCGGTTGGCGGTTGAGGCTCGCAAAGGCCGTGACGCGGATCAGGGCCCCCTCGAGCTCACGGATATTCGTCTGGATCTTGCTGGCGATGAACTCGAGCACGTCGGGTGGGGCCGTCATCCGTTCCGTCGTCGCCTTCTTTCGCAGGATGGCGATTCGGGTCTCCAGGTCCGGTGGTTGGACGTCAGTGATGAGTCCCCATTCGAACCGATTGCGAAGTCGGTCCTCGAGAGCCTCGAGCCGTTTCGGCGGGCGATCCGACGTGATCACGATCTGCTTGTTGGCGTTGTGAAGGGTGTTGAACGTGTGGAAGAACTCTTCCTGGGTCTGGATCTTCCCCTCGAGGAACTGGATGTCGTCGATCAGCAAGACGTCGACGTCGCGGTAGCGCCGCTGGAAGCCTGCTGCTCGGTCGTCACGGATGGCGTTGATGAAGTCGTTCGTGAACTCTTCACTGCTGACGTAGCGCACCCGGGCGCCCGTGAACAGACTGCGCACATAGTGACCGATCGCGTGCAGGAGGTGAGTCTTTCCCAGGCCGGAGTCGCCGTAGATCAACAGCGGGTTGTAGGCCTTACCGGGGGCTTCGGCCACCGCGACGGCGGCGGCGTGCGCGAATCGGTTCGAAGAGCCGATGACGAAGGTCTCGAAGACGTACTTCGGGTTGAGTCTGGCCTCACGCACGCTTCGCCCTATGTTCGTCGCCGTCTCTTCGCGCATCTCCTGCGATGGAAGCAGTGCTGGCTCGGGCGGTGTGCCGGATCCAGGTGAGTCCGGATGAGGGTGAGGAGAGCTTCTTGTATCAGCGCCGTTGGTGGCGGGGGCGGTCAGAACGCCAAGGCTCGGGTCGACCGTGACCGCCAGCCTTACCTGCTGACCCAGTGACCGGCTGAGGGCGTCCTCAAGCCGGGTGCGCAACCTACTCTCGAGCTGGCTGCGAGTGAAGTCGTCGGGGACGGCGACGATGGCGGTGCTCTCATGCAGCGTCACTGGTCTGGAGACAGACAGCCACGCCCGTTGACTAGGGGGAAGATCGTCGACCAGTTGTGTCCAAGCTTGCGTGAGGTCGGCGACCTGAGCCATCGTGTTCCATCACCTTCGAGTCGGCTGCGGGACGGGAACCGTCCACATAGTTGTCCACAGATTGTGAATAACCGAAATACGGTGTCCGACGCGCCAGATTCCGAGTGGCGGGGAAACATCGGTGATCCGCGAACTTAACAACAAGTGGGGGGCGAGTTCAAGCGGGATCCCCAGGTTTCGCCGACACATCGGGGAATCCGGCGTGTCCTTGATACGGCGTGTCGCCTTGACGGCTGGCGCAGACCTTCCTCGGAGGGAGGAAGCGGGTCGGAACGTTCCAGCCGGCCGGTTTGACCCTCTCTGGCGACGGCGCGTACCGTGGCACAGTCGGTTGATCGCCGGCTCTTGCCGCATGTGCAAACCATGCCTTTCTTTAGCAATATGTCGATACGGCTCATCGTGAGCGGGTGGTGGAGGATGACACCACCTGGGTGCGGGGCGGGCCGTCGACCCGATTCTGGGAGCTCATGCTCGTGACGAAGCGCACTTTCCAACCGAACAACCGCCGCCGACACAAGACTCACGGGTTTCGGTTGCGCATGCGTACTCGTGCGGGGCGTTCGATCCTGGCGAGCCGTCGTCGCAAGGGCCGCAGCAACTTGGCCGTCTGAGCCGCCGCCGGCTTATAACGCATGCTGTCGAAACCTCATCGCTTGCGTCGTCCCTGCGAGTTCGAACTCACGGTACGGCGCGGTCGGCGCGCATCCAGCGCGACCGTCGTCGTACACGCGGTGGCAAAGAGTTCGGCTCCTTTCCGCCGGGCGTCGACCCAGCGAGCCGAGGCGGAAAGCTCAGCCGCGGCGAAAAGAACGCCTGAAGTCGGGATCGTGGTCAGCAAGGCGGTAGGCAATGCCGTGCAGCGAAACCGGGTCAAGCGAAGGCTGCGACATGCGGCCAAGTCGCGCCTGGCTCAGCTCACCGGCCTGTTGGTCGTCATACGAGCGAATCCCTCGGCAGGATCGGCCACATCAGCGCAGCTGGCCGGAGACCTCGACCGGTGTTTGGCTCGCCTGAACAGCGGTAGCAGATGAAGTGGCTGCTGATCGGCTCGCTGCGGCTCTATCGTCGCGTGGTCAGTCCCGTCTACGGTGACGTGTGCCGCTACCATCCGTCCTGCTCGGCTTATGGTCTTGAGTCGATCGAGCACCATGGTGCGTTGCGGGGAAGCTGGCTGGCAGTGCGACGAATCGGCCGGTGTCACCCCTGGGCTCTTGGTGGGCTGGATCCGGTGCCTGTGACGTTCTCATGGCGGCTCCCTCCGCCGACTCTGGGCGGCTCGAAGAGCGAGGAGCTCACGTGATCGACTTCTTTGTTGGTATCGGCGAGGCCATCATGTGGCCGCTCTACCACCTGACGTCGGGAATCTTGATTGTCTTTCACAGTCTCTTCGCCGAGAACCTGTCGATGCCGGCAGGTCTGTCGTGGGCGCTTGCGATCATCGGCCTGACGATCGTCATTCGCATCCTGCTGATCCCGCTGTTCGTCAAGCAGATCAAGAACAGCCGCAACATGCAACTGCTGCAGCCGAAGGTCAAAGAGCTGCAGAAGAAGCACGGGCATGACCGCGAGCGGCTGACCCAGGAGACCATGAAGCTGTACAAGGAGACCGGCACCAACCCCCTTGCTTCCTGCCTCCCGCTGATCTTGCAGATGCCGATTTTCCTGGCGCTGTTCCGCACGCTCGACAAGGCGGCCAACCACGAGAAGGTCGGCTTTCTCACCGACGAGCACGTGGGTTCCGACTCCGACTCGCTCAGCGAGAGCGTCATCTTCGGGCTGGCGAAGATTTCCGATTCGTTCCTGAGCCAGGGGGTAACACTCTCGACGCAGATCACGACGGCGAGCCTGGTCGTGCTCATGACGATCACGACGTTCACCACGCAGCGCCAGCTGATGCGCAAGAACATGCCCGAGTCCGCGCTCACGGGGCAGTACGCGCAGCAGCAGAAGATCCTGCTCTACGTGCTGCCCGTCGTCTTCGCCGTGGGTGGAATCTTCTTCCCAGTAGGCGTGCTGCTCTACTGGTCGACGTCGAACCTGTGGACGATGGGTCAGCAGTTCTACGTCATCCGCAACAACCCCACCCCTGGTACTCCGGCATTCGACGCCAAGCAGGCTCGTGACCTGGCCAAGCACGGTCGTCGAGGCGCAACCGCTGTAACCGAGGTGATAGCGATGGACCCCCAGGACCTGAAACCCAAGGCGGTGCCCCGGGCCCAGCCCAAGAAGCAGTCCCGTAGCCAACGCAAGACCCGCTAGCCCAGCGGGGGTGTTTGCCCCGTCGCCTCCCCACATCCAATCGCCA
>JACCSH010000001.1 GCA_013813125.1 Nocardioidaceae bacterium
GGATGGGTACGACGGGTCGCGCGAGGCGCAGGAGCGTGCGCCAGCCGGCCGTGGGCCTTTGGAAGCGGGCTGCGAGAATTCCGCCGCGATGGCCACCACTGCTCAATGGATTCAGGGCGCCCGACCCCGCACCTTGCCGGCTGCCGTCGCCCCCGTGCTTGCTGGCACCGGAGTGGCTCTGCACGCCGAATCGGCGGTGGAGTGGAAGGCTGCGCTCGCTCTGGGGGTGGCCCTTGCGTTGCAAGTGGCAGTCAACTACGCCAACGACTACTCCGATGGGATCAGAGGGACAGACACACACCGGGTAGGTCCGCTCCGGCTGGTCGGGTCGGGCGCAGCCAGCGCCCGAGCGGTCAAGCGTGCTGTGGTGCTCAGCTTCGGTGTCGCCACCGTGGCTGGAGTGGTGCTGGCGGCGACGACGGCATGGTGGCTGGTGGCCGTGGGTGCCGTAGCCATGGCGGCCGCCTGGTTCTACACCGGCGGCTCGAAACCCTATGGCTACCACGCTCTCGGCGAGGTCGGGGTCTTTGTCTTCTTCGGCCTGGTGGCGACGGGAGGGACGGCGTACGTCCAGGCCGAGTCGTTCGGTGCTGGCGTTGGCTGGCTCAGCGTGCTGCTAGGTGCCGGCGTGGGTGCGTTGGCCTGCGCCATCTTGGTCGCGAACAACTTGAGAGACATCCCGACGGACAAGGTGATGGGGAAGCGCACGCTGGCAGTCGTCCTGGGTGACGCGAGGACTCGGGGTCTCTTCGCCTGGCTGCACGGGGCGCCGTATGCCCTGGCCGGCGTAGTCGCCGCCTTGACATCTTGGTGGCTGCTGCTCGCTCTGCTTGCGCTGCCACTGTCTGCCCGGGCGTTGGCCGTCGTACGGGCAAAAGCCGCTGGGCCACAGCTGATACCTGTCCTTGAGGACACCGGCCGAGCCGAGCTTGTCTATGCCACCGGCTTGTTCGTTGGGTTCCTTCTCGCCTAGTCGGGTTGGGAGTCCTCGGCGGCTCGGCGAGCCTCGAAAGCATGTTTGGTCCTCGCAGATCGTTCAGCTATCTCCAAAGCGAGCTTGTCGCGCAGGGAGCGCAAGGCGAGCATGGCGATGACCGCCGAGATAACCATCGCGATCAACGCGGTGTACAGAACGCTGACGGAGTTCCACTCGACCTGCCGGTAAAGAATGACCCACAGCAGCCCGAACACCGCCGCGAAGATCGCCGCGCGAGCAAGCGTGTAGACGAAAAGGATCTTCACAGTCGACCTGCGAGTACGTCGGCCAGCAGATCCGGGTCCACGTTGCCTCCCGAGACGACGGCCACCGCTGGACCAGCGGATGCCTCGACCCGCTCCAGGAACCCGGCCACCGCGACGGCACCGCTCGGCTCACACACCACCTTGGCGTCCAAGACCACCGAGCGCATGGCCGACAGGATGGCACCTTCACTGACCGTCACAACATCGTCGACCAACGCGACGATGTGGCGCCAGTTGAGCTCGCCGACCGATGGTGTGCGCAGCCCATCGGCGATCGTGCGTCCGGTCTTGGCGGTGTCCCACACGACACGTTGACCGCTCGCGAACCCCGCGGCGAGGTCCCCAGCGAGCTCCGGCTCGACAGCGATGACCCGCACCTCGGGGGCAACCGACTTGATGGCCGCCGCGATCCCGCTGACCAGGCCGCCTCCGCTGACCGGCACGTAGACCGTCGTCACGTCAGGAACATCCGCCAAGATCTCGAGCCCGACGGTGCCCTGTCCCGCGATGATGGCCGGGTCGTCGTACGGCGAGATGAATACCGCGCCGGTCTCGGCTCGAATGCGTTCAGTCACTGCGGCTCGGTCCGCGATGTCCACCAGCACCACCCGGGCACCTTGCGACTGCGTTGCCCGCTGCTTGACCATCGGCGTCTCACGCGGCATCACTACTGTGGCAGCCACTCCGGCGAGGCGGGCGGCCCGAGCCAACGCCTGTGCGTGGTTGCCCGACGAGTGCGTCACGACACCCCGCGAGCGTTCGTCGGGGGTGAGCAGGCCGATTGCGTTGAGAGCGCCTCGGAACTTGAAGGCTCCACCGATCTGCAAGCACTCAGCCTTGATCCAAAGAGGTTCGGTGTCACTCCCCAACTGCGTCGACAACGTCGGGGTACGGCGGATCGAGCCGCCGATGCGCTCAGCAGCGGCCTCGATGTCGAGCCGACTGACGAGTTGCTGTCCCGCTTCGCCCCGCTCGAGCAAGCTTTCGTCGCCTGTCCCGAGCAGCGGTCCGGAGCGGGTGGTAGCCATTGCTCGACCCTAGTCGGCCCGTGCCGATGGAGATATTCGCCGAGAAGTCGCCTGCGGGCTTGTGCGCCGGATTAGGCTGGAGGTGACTCGGGGCTCCCCGACCCGGCGAAGAGGTGAAGCGTTGAGATTCCTGCCAGCGATCTTGTTGATCGTGCTCGCCATCTACTGCTGGGTGGAGATTGTGCAGTCCGATCCACGCCAGGTGAGGCAGCTGTCCCGCGGCGTCTGGGCGCTCATCGTGCTGATCCCCCTCGCAGGTCCGGTGGCGTGGCTCATCGGTGGCCGCCCGAACGGCGAGGAGGTCCGAAAAGCACCCCAGCGGCCACGCCCGCGTGTCATCGCTCCCGACGACGATCCCGACTTCCTTCGCGGACTCAACCGTCGCCGCCCTTCTCCGCCCGACGACGGCGACCAACCCACGTAACCGGTCCCGCCTTGGCGCATGTCTGCTAAGTCAGGTTGCACGCAAACGGCTGTGTCGGGTGCTCCGCGTCTACATGCCGGAGTAGGCGTGTAGTCCCGAACCCAACAGGTTGATCCCCACGAAGTTGAACAGGAAGGTCGCGTAGCCGGCCAAGGCGATATATGCCGCTCCCCGACCGTGCCACCCCGCCGTCGCTCGAGCATGAAGGTACGCCGCATAGACCACCCAGGTGATGAATGCCCAGACCTCCTTTGGATCCCACCCCCAGAAGCGGCCCCACGCCTCGTCTGCCCAGATGGCACCGGTGAGGACGGTGAAAGTCCAGACCGGGAAGGCGAAGGCGTGCACCCGGTAGGACACCTGGTCGATGTTCGAAGCCGGCGGCATCCGCCACAGAAAACCCTTTCGGAGTGCGCCGGGATCGCTGGCAACCGCCGACTCCATCCGCTGGCGTTTGAGGAACAGGATCGAGCAGATGGCTCCGACGGCGAACGCCCCACTGGCGATTACGGCGGCGCTGACGTGGATGACGATCCAGTAGGAGTTCAGAGCCGCGACCAGTGGTGCCGCCGGTCGGTACAACGCAACCACGCCGACACCCAGCACAGCAACCAGGAAACCGGTGACCAGCAGGCCCATCCATCGCACGCCATGGCGGAGCACCAAGATCAGATAGACCACGGCCACCGCCAGCGAACCGGTGATCGCGAACTCGTACATGCTGCCCCATGGGACACGCTCTGCCGCCGCACCTCGCGCGACCACTCCAGCCGCGTGCAAGACCGCACCCAAGACGGTGAGTGAAAGACCGATGCGTCCGTAGCGCTCGGCACGCTCGTCGTCGTCTCGCTCGGGCGGGGGGTTGCTTCCGGGACTGGGTTCAGGTTGGGCGGCGCTCACGCTGGAATCAGCGACGGACTGCGTTGTGGAACTCGAGTGCAAGCCGTCGAAGGCGGCGACCGGTTGAGCGGTTCGGGCGCCGGTGACTTCTGGCTGTGTCATGAGTGGCTGTGTCACGAGCCGTCGGGCAAGCGCCCATTCCGCGCTGTGCGACAGCATGGCCAAGGCGTAGACGAACATCGTTGACGCGAGCGCGTTGTCGCTGAGCTCGGCCCAGTGCTCAGGGGTCATGGGAGTCGTCCTTTGTCACTCTGGGCGGTGAGACGGGCTTGGCGGTAGGAGCAGGTAGCGGTTCTCGCAACAGCCGGGCCAGTTCGGTCACATGGGCGCGAGGGTCACCGCCGAAGACCCGGTCGAGCGCAGCGACCTCGACCAGACTAGGCCCGTCGGCCGGGCGGATTCGTACCCAGGTGCGACGGGGACGCACAAACAGCGAGAACAGCAGGCCGATTATTGCCGCAATGACGCCGGCCAGCGGCACGACCTTTCCCGGCGCCCGGTTGACCTGGAGGTTGACCCACCGCTCGTACCCATGGAAAGTGATCGACCCCGCACCGCCCGGGAGTTCGGCCGTCTCACCGATCCGGAGCATCAGCGCCTCGGGCTTGCCGTTGTCCATGGTGAACGGTTCCAGGTCGGTCTTGTCGAGCGTGTACTTCGACTGGGGCACGCCGGAGTCCAGACCGAGGTCGCCGGAGAAGGCGACGAGCGACAGCACCGGGTTCAACGCGTCGGGAAATGCGGAGTAGGGCCGCCGGTCATCCATTGCTGCCGTCGGGAAGAAGTAGCCCTCGAAGGCGAGCTGGGTCGGCGCGGCATCGGGCACCTTGACCACGCCGTAGGACAGGAAGGACCCGTCCTGCGGAAGAAAGATGACCGGGTCGTCGTACGCAAGGTTTCCGTTGCCGTCGCGGACGGTCACAATCGGCGCGTAACCGTGGCCCACCAGATAGACGGCAGCGCCGCCGACCTTCAAGGGGTCATTGACCCCGAGCTGATAGGGGTACGACGGTGCACCCTCCTTCGGTATGACCGAGAGAGCGGCCTCGAAGTCGACAGGGGTGCCTGCCCCTGGCCCGGACTCCTCCCAGACGACCTCGAAGTCGTCGACGGTGAAGCGAAACGGGACCAGGTCTGTCGCATCGAAGCGGGCGCCGGGCGTGAACTCGTCGTACTGAGTCACCGTGTTGGAGAAACCGTTACCGCGAATCACTGCAACGGCGCCCTTGTAGCCGAACAGCCCCGTGACCGCCACGCCTCCCAGCACGACCAGCAACGCCACGTGAAACAGCAGGTTTCCCGCTTCTCGCGAGTACCCCTTCTCGGCGCTCACCACGACCCCGCCGGCCGACAGGTCATACACCTCCACTCGCCGGCGCTGGCCTCGCAGCAGGTCGACCGCGCGCTCAGCCAGCGCTGAAGTCTGCTCATGGCTCCTCCATGAGTCGTATGCCGACAGGCGGGCAAGATTGCGAGGCGCCTGAGGAGGCCGGGCCCGAACGCCCCGCAAGTAGACGCCCGACCGCGGGATGATGCAGCCGACCAACGACAGCATCAGCAGCACATAGATCGCGCTGAACCACACCGAGCGGTACACGTCGAACATGCCGAGCCACTCGAACA
>JACCSH010000002.1 GCA_013813125.1 Nocardioidaceae bacterium
TCGACTACATCGAGGATTCGACGAACGGCTTCCGAATCCTCGTCCGTGACTCGCCGCTCGGGTCTGAGTCTGGCTCGTTCGTGTCCATCATCGGTGACGTCGCCTCAAGGGTCGAGTACATCTTGACGGCTGAATTCGAGGCCCGAGGCTTCGATGCGCAGTACGCCCCCATGTATGCCCAGATGCTCGTCGGCATGGTCGGCGCGACGGGGCAGTGGTGGCTGGACGAGCGCAAGCCCAGCAAGGCTGAGGTGGCTTCTCACCTGGTCAACTTGGCGTGGAACGGTTTGTCGGGCCTTGAACAGCACCCCACCCTCAAGACCCGCACAGTCGCCTAGCCAGCTCCACTCCTGCTGCCTCTGCCGCGGTTGGGTAGTTTCCCACCATGCAAGACTTTCTCTGGGCCGCGTCGCTCACCCTTGTTCGGCACGGTGAGAGCGAGGGCAATCTGGCGGACGCAGCGGCTCAAGAGGCGCACGCGGACATGCTGGACCTCGATATCCGTGATCCCGACGTCGACCTGTCCGACGTGGGTGTCGGTCAAGCTGAGGCGCTAGGCCGGTGGCTCAAGACGCTCCGCGAAGATGACCGACCGGAGGTCGGTCTCATCTCGCCGTACCAACGAGCGCGACGTACGGCGGAAGTGGCAGTCGAGGCGGCCGGAGCGGTGGACGCCATTCGCCTCAAAGGCGATGAGCGGCTGCGTGAACGCGAGCTCGGCGTACTCGATGGGCTCACCTCGACAGGTATTCGCAAGCGTCTTCCCGAAGAGGTCGACCGTCGTGACCGGCTCGGCAAGTTTTACTACCGGCCGCCGGTGGGAGAGAGCTGGGCGGACGTCGGGCTGCGCGTGCGCAGTGTCGTGGCCACGCTCCAGTCCGGCTATCCCGGGAGGCGAGTCCTGATAGTGAGCCACCAGGCCGTCGTCATGGTGTTTCGATATGTGCTCGAGGAACTGACCGAACAGGACCTGCTCGATATCGACCGGGACACCCAACTGGCCAATTGCTCGATCACCCGATACACCGCCAAGGCGGGTGACGAGATGATGACACTCCAGTCCTACAACAGCGTGGCGCACCTGGCGGAGGACTCCGAGGAGATCACCGAGGAAGCCGATGCCGCCACTCCCGCGAACTGAGCCGCGCGTCATCACCCCCAATCTGCTGCGCGACTGGCCGCTGCCTGCGGCCGAGGGCGACAAGGAGTCACGAGGGCGCATCGTGGTGATCGGAGGTGGCTCGGAGACCCCAGGAGCCGTCCTCCTCGCCGCTGAGGCTGCCCTGCGAGCCGGTGGCGGGAAGCTGCAGGTCGTCACGGGCTCGCGCATCGCCAAGCAACTGGCGGTTGCGTTGCCCGAGGCGCTGGTGCGCGGGATACCAGACCGTGCCGATGGCAGCCTCGACCCCGATTCCGCCGAGCTCGTGCTCGAGCTCGAGCTCGCCAGTGATGCCGACGTCGTCCTCATCGGCCCAGGTCTCACCGGCAAGGAGCCAGCACATGCCCTCACAGCGAGCATCCTGAGTGGTCTGCAGGCGCCGGTGGTGCTCGACGCCTTGGCACTCTCCGCCCTGACGGACAACCCAGACTGCGTACACCATCTGAGCGGCGACGTCGTGTTGACGCCGAGCCTCAAAGAGCTGGCGTTGACCGTCGGCTGGTCCGACAGCCAGGTCGACGACGATCCGGCCCCGGCGGCGGTCGAGCTTGCCCGGCGGAGCCGGGCGACGGTCACCGCAGGAGGCTCCGCGTCGGCCATTGCCGCGCCAGATGGCGAGCTCTGGTACGACGAGGCTGGTGGGGCGGGACTGGGGGTATCGGGTTCCGGTGACGTCAAGGCAGGAGTCGTGACCGGGCTGCTCGCTCGAGGGGCGACGCCGCCCCAGGCAGCTGTCTGGGGGACCTATCTGCACGGGCGGGCGGGTGACCGGCTCGCTGTTGAGGTGGGCAAGCTCGGATACCTGGCGCGGGAGGTTCCGGCTCAGATCCCGCGTGTGCTGGCCGAGCTGGAAGCCTAACCTTCTTCGGTGCCGAGCATCTCGACTCGGTTGCCATGGGGGTCTGTGGTGTGGAAGCGCCGGTAACCAGGAAAGTTGCTGTCCCACGTCACCTGACAGCCGGCGGCAGTGAGCTTCGAGGCCAGCGCATCGACGTCCTCAACCAGGAAAGCCGGATGTGCCTTGGCCGCCGGAAGGAATGGCGTCTCCACTCCCACGTGCAGCTCGTAGCCGCTACCGCGGAACCACACACCTCCACGCTTGGCCAGCTCAGCCGGCTTCTCCACCTCGGCCAGTCCCAGCCACGCACCGTAGAACTTGCGTACCGCCGGTTCGCCGTCCTCAGGGCAACTCACCTGGACATGGTGCAGCACCGTCATGTCTTCCACCTTTGGCTAAATCTCGCTGAATTTCGTTCACCTGAACGCGTGTCGGACACGGAACGCGCGGGGGACTCACGCTTTCGTTCAGCTGAACTGTTGTGAGTACTTGGGACCCGTTGAGCGTCGTAGTTCCGCGCACGTGAACTGTTTCGCGCGTCGACTCGCCTTGGGGAGTTCCGTTTTCGTTCATGTGAACGGTTGTGAGGACTTGGGACCCGTTGAGCGTCGTAGTTCCGCGCACGTGAACTGTTTCGCGACATAGAGCGGCCCGGGGTGTTTCGCTTTCGTGCACATGAACGCTTTGGCAAGGCGACTTTGGGCAAGGCGACTTTGGGCAAGTC
>JACCSH010000007.1 GCA_013813125.1 Nocardioidaceae bacterium
ACGCTTGAGCGGTTACAGACGCTGGTGGCCGGCAGTCGGAGCATCCGGGCGCTCGGCACCGGCCACTCCTTCAACCGCATCGCTGACACCACCGGCGACCTGGTGTCGGTCTCCGGCCTGCCGCAGAGGTGCGAGATCGACCCGCAGCGATCCACGGCGACCGTCAGCGCTGGCATGCGGTACGGCGAGGTGGCGACGTCTCTGGACGCCGCGGGATACGCCCTGAGCAGCCTCGGGTCTCTGCCGCACATCTCCGTCGCGGGAGCGGTGGCAGCCGGTACGCACGGCTCCGGAAACACCGTCGGCAACCTGTCAACGGCCGTCTCCGCGCTTCGGATCGTCTGCGCCGAGGGTGAGCTCGTCGATCTTGACCGCGAGACCGGTGGTGATGAGTTCTGCGGAGCCGTCGTCGGGCTCGGCGCCCTCGGGATCGTGACGAGGGTGACGCTGCGCGTCGTACCGGTATTTCAGATGAGGCAGTGGGTGTACGACGACCTTCCGCGCGGGGCAGTTCGTGCTCATCTAGAGGAGATCTTCGCCAGCGCCTACAGTGTCAGCCTGTTCACCGACTGGCGAAGCGCCTGTTTTCAAGTGTGGCTCAAGCAACGCCTCGACGAGTCCGAGGTGGCTGAGCCGCCGGTTCGCTGGCTGGGTGCCAAGCTTGCCGACGGACCACGCCACCCGATTCCCGGGATGCCCATCGTCAACTGCACCCAACAGCTGGGTGTGCCCGGCCCGTGGCACGCACGGCTCCCACATTTTCGGATGGAGTTCACGCCCAGCAGCGGCCACGAACTGCAGTCGGAGTATCTCCTGCCACGCGAGCACGCAGTCGACGCGCTCACGGCTCTCGAACGCATCCGCGACCGCCTGGGTCCGCTCGTTCAAGTCTCGGAGATCCGCACGGTCGCTGCCGACGACCTGTGGATGAGCCCGAGCTACGGGCGTGACACGGTCGCGATCCACTTCACCTGGGTGCCAGACGCTGCGGCGGTGACTCCTGTGCTCGGCGCCATCGAGGAGCTGCTCGCTCCATTCGACCCGCGCCCGCATTGGGGGAAGCTGTTCACGACCTCCCCCGCGGCGCTTGCCAACACCTACGAGCGGTACGCCGACTTCACCACGCTCATGCACCGCTACGACCCGACGGCTAAGTTTCGCAATGAGTTGCTCGACTCGTGGTTCCCTCGAGACGTGTGAGCAGCTTCGCGCGACGCGAGCGGCTGCCTGGGGTTTACGCTGCGGTCATGTCTGTGTGTGGGGCGTGTGCGGCTCCGAACGAGGCCGACAGTGCTTTTTGTGAGGAGTGCGGTTCTCCACTGGGCGTGACGTGCCCGTCGTGTGGCGCGCCGATTTCGCCTGGGAAGCGATTCTGTCGAGCTTGCGGTGCGGCGCAGACATCAGTGTCGGGATCGCCGCAGACCTCGGTCGAGCCCAGGCCGCCGGTTCCGCCTGAGACTGCGGTGGCGGAGCGGCGGGTGTGTTCGGTGTTGTTCTGTGATCTGGTGGGGTTCACGCCGTTGTCTGAGTCCCGTGACCCGGAGGAGGTCCGGGAGCTGCTCTCTCGTTACTTCGAGATGGCGCGGACGGTGATCGGCCGGTATGGCGGGTTGGTGGAGAAGTTCATCGGGGATGCGGTGATGGCGGTGTGGGGGACGCCATCGGCGACGGAGGAGGACGCGGAGCGGGCGGTTCGCGCGGCGTTAGACCTGGTGGATGCGGTCAGTCAGCTGGGGCAAGAAGCTGGTGTCGCGGGGTTGGCCGCGAGGGCCGGTGTGGTGACCGGCTCGGTGGCGGTGACGGTTGGTGCGACGGGTGAGGGGATGGTCGCCGGTGACGCGGTGAACACGGCCGCCCGGGTACAGGCCGCAGCGGAGCCGGGGGTCGTGCTGGTTGATGAGGGCACGTGGCGGGTGGCGCAGGCAGCCGTCGGTTTCCTCCCGGCGGGTGAGCATGCGTTGAAGGGCAAAGTCGAGCCGGTTGCGTTGTGGAAGGCCGACCGGGTGTTGTCCGGGGTGGGTGGTGCGCAGCGGATCGACGGATTGGAAGCCGGCTTCGTCGGTCGCGATGCGGAGCTGCGGCTGGTCAAGGAGCTGTTCCATGCCTGTGTGGAACGTCGCGCACCCCGGTTGGTCAGTGTCACGGGGGTCGCTGGCGTCGGCAAGTCGCGGCTGGGGTGGGAGTTCGAGAAGTACATCGATGGTTTGGCCGCCACCGTGCGGTGGCACCGGGGCCGTTGTCTGTCCTACGGCGAGGGGGTGGCGTTCTGGGCGTTGGGGGAGATGGTGCGCCAACGACTCGGGATCGCCGAGGAAGACCCTTCTTCGGTGGCCGCCGACAAGCTGGCTGCAGGATTGGAGGTGTACCTTCCCAACCCCGACGAACGCACCTACGTCGCCTCGCGGTTGTCGCAGTTGCTTGGTACCTCCTCTGCTGAGGACAGCGGTACACAGCTAGGTCGGGAGGAGTTGTTCGCCGGGTGGCGGTTGTTCTTCGAACGGCTGGCTGCTGCCGCGCCGGTGGTACTGGTGGTTGAGGACCTGCAGTACGCCGACGCCGGCCTGCTGGACTTCTTGGAGCACTTGTTGGACTGGGCTCGCGACGTGCCGATCTTCGTGCTCACCTTGGCCCGCCCTGAGCTGGAGACCCGACGTGCCGGCTGGGGGACCGGGCGTCGTAACAGCACCGCCCTCACCTTGGATCCCCTCGACGACGCGTCGATGGACGCGCTGATCGAGGGACTGGTGCCGGGGATGCCGGCTGCGGCGAAGGCCGCCATCGCCGGTCGCGCTGAGGGAGTCGGGTTGTATGCGGTGGAGACGGTGCGGATGCTCGTCGACCG
>JACCSH010000013.1 GCA_013813125.1 Nocardioidaceae bacterium
CGGTGGCGGACGGCACCATCAACTGTCCCTGCCATGGCAGCACGTTCTCGATCGAGGACGGCAGCGTGGTCTCAGGGCCGGCAACCGAACCTCTCGCAGAGGCGCCGCTCATCGTCTCGGACAAAGAAGTCATCCTGGCCTGACGAGGTTGTTTCCGCTACCTCGCAGCCAGCAAGGCTCGAGCAGCCGGACACCAGTCAGGTTGGCTGTGCCGGACTACGCCTGGCGGCCCTTCAGGTAAGCCGTCGACTCGGGCCTCCACATGAAGTACATCAGGGCGGCGTACAGCGCCAGCTGGGCGAGGCTGAGGAGCAAGAAGACGACCGGTTGCTCGCGCGAAAGGCCCAACAGGCCGAACACCAGGCCCAGGGCCACCAAAATGCTGAGCACTATTCTCGCCCAGTTCGCGCCTTTGCGCAGGAACACCCCGAACAGCACCCATAGTGCGCCGAAGACCAAAAACCCGATAACCGCTCCGATCATGGCCGACGACCGGGCGGCGTCCAGGTCTATGCCAGCGGTGTCGACGTTGGCTGCCTCCACCAGCTCGTCCAAGTAGACGAAGGACAAGACGGTGGAGAGGGCCGACAGCGCCAGCACACCCAAGATGATGTTGAACGAGGTGGAGATGGATGCAGGCGGCTCGGCCCTCGCGGGCTGGCCATAGCCGCCATAGCCTTCGGGCGGTGGGGGTGGCGGATAGCTCGGGTAGTCGCTCATGGTGCTCCTGTCGATGCGCGGCCAGTATGGTGCGAGCCTACGCGGTTTTCGCCTGGTCCCTTCGTCGCGGACTCGTAAGGTGGGAGGGTGGCTGACCCGTCGACATACCGCCCGGCGCCTGGGGCGATTCCCGAGGCCCCTGGGGTCTACCGGTTCCGTGACGCCAAGGGCAGGGTCATCTACGTCGGCAAGGCCAATTCGCTGCGACCTCGCGTGTCGTCGTACTTCCAAGACCTCGCGAACCTCCATCAGCGCACCCGCACGATGGTTTCGTCTGCTGCATCGGTGGAGTGGACCGTCGTGCAGACCGAGGTCGAGGCGTTGCAGCTCGAGTACTCCTGGATCAAGGAGTACGACCCACGCTTCAACGTCAAGTACAGAGATGACAAGTCCTACCCGTGGCTCGCCGTCACCGTGGGCGAGGAGTTTCCACGGGTCATGGTCGGTCGCGGACCCAAGAAGAGGGGCGTCCGCTACTTCGGTCCGTACTCGCATGCCTGGGCGATCCGCGAGACCGTCGACTTGCTGCTTCGGGTGTTTCCGATGCGGTCGTGCTCGACGGGGGTGTTCAAGCGCAGTGCCCAGATCGGCCGGCCGTGCCTGCTCGGCTACATCGGAAAGTGCGCGGCGCCGTGTGTGGGACGCGTCACGCCTGCGGAGCACCGTGAGATCGTCGACGACTTCTGCACGTTCATCGCCGGGCAGACCAACACGCACGTCAAGCGGCTCGAGCGGCAGATGCAGGCGGCGGCGGCCGAGCTCGAATTCGAGCAGGCGGCCCGGCTGAGAGACGACGTGGGCGCTCTCAAGCGGGCCATGGAGCAAAACGCGGTAGTCCTGGCTGACGGCACTGATGCCGATGTCATCAACGTCGCGGATGACCCGCTGGAGATCGCTGTCCAGGTCTTTTATGTGCGCGGAGGCCGCGTCAGAGGCCAGCGCGGATGGGTCGCTGACCGGGTCGACGATGCCGAGCTGCCCGAGCTGCTTGCGCGCTTCCTCATCCAGTTGTACGACGGCGAGACCGCAGACGCCATCCCACGCGAGGTGCTGCTGCCCCGGTCGCCAGACGACCTCGACGTGCTGACGGCGTGGCTCGAGGACAAACGCGGTAGCAAGGTCTCGGTCCGGGTGCCGCAACGTGGGGACAAGCGTGCCCTGATGGAGACCGTCGCACGCAATGCCAAGCAGTCGTTGGCCATCCACAAGACGAAGCGGGCCAGCGACTTCACCACTCGGAGCAGGGCCCTCGAAGAGATCCAGACTGCCTTGGAGCTCGACGAGGCACCGTTGCGTATCGAGTGCTACGACGTCTCCAACCTCCAGGGCACCGAGGTGGTCGCCTCGATGGTTGTGTTCGAGGACGGACTCCCGCGCAAGAGCGACTACCGCCGGTTCGTGATCAGGGGCATCGACGGCCAAAACGACGTGGCCGCCATGCACGAGACGATTACTCGGCGGTTCAAGCGCCTGCTCGACGAGCGGGCCGAGTCGACGGCTCTCGACCTGGGCGACCTCGACGACGAGAGCGGTCCGGTGCTGATCGACCCCGACACGGGGCGTCCTCGCAAGTTCGCCTACTCGCCTGGACTGGTGGTGGTCGATGGTGGCCCACCGCAGGTCGCGGCGGCGCAGCGGGCGCTCGACGAGCTGGGCATCGACGACGTGCCCGTCGTCGGGTTGGCCAAGCGGCTCGAGGAGGTGTGGCG
>JACCSH010000026.1 GCA_013813125.1 Nocardioidaceae bacterium
ACGACGTTGACACCGTGCGCCACGCACCAGCCGATGTTGTGCATCACGGCAGCGGGATGAGTGAAGTCAACGGCGACGTCGACGCCAGCTAAGTCGGCGAGGTCGTCGTCGACGTCGACTTGGGCCACCAGTTCCAGATCATCGGCCGACCGAACTGCCAGAGCCGTCTGCGACCCCATCTTCCCCTGCGCGCCGATCACGCCCACCCGGATCATGGCTGCGACTGTAGTGGGTGTCGAGCCAGCGTTTCCGACGTGGCGCGTTACTTCGTCACCGAAGAGGAGGTGCACCGACTAAACTCGCTTTGGCATTATCCGGAGAGAGGCTGGGAAAGCCGACTTGGCAGAGCACCCGGGAGGAGACGAAACCTCCGATACCCGGGTTCGTCGACCCCTGACGCTACCGGTGGCGTTGGCAGTCACCTCATCGGGCGCCATCGTCCCTGGTCTCGCGTTTTTCGTCGCCGGACGTCGGTGGCTTGGTGCCTGCGTCCTGGGGACTTTCGCGATCGGTGCCTCGGCAGCCGGCTATCTGCTGATGGAGCGCCGCGACCTGCTCTTCCGCTTGTCCGTTCAGCCGCAGTGGCTCACATTGGTCTCCATCGCGGGAGTGGCGCTGGGCCTGGTTTGGGTAGCCACGATCTTGGTGAGCCAGTGGATGTTGCGCCCGCGCGTCATGTCCAGGCCGCAGCGGTTGGTGGAGGCCTTTTGGCTGGCAGTCGTCTGCTCTGCCGTCTTGACGCCTTTCGTCGTCGTCGGGAACTACTCCGCTGCACAGAAGTCGTTCATCGGTGACGTCTTCGCTCCCGCCGCCGAAAGGGACAGCGCCACCCGACCGATGCACGTGACGAAAGAAGACCCGTGGGGTGGCCGCGATCAAGTGTCCATTTTGCTACTCGGCGGCGATGCAGGTCCGGATCGGACCGGCACCCGCACCGACTCGGTCGTGGTGGCGACAATGGACACCGAGACAGGTCAAACCGTGCTCTTCAGCCTTCCGCGCAACCTCGAGTCGGTGCCCTTCGCCGAAGGTAGCCCGCTCGACAAGCTGTATCCCCAAGGCTTTACCGGCGAGGGTGATCCGCTCGAGTACATGCTGAACGCCGTATACGGCAACGTGCCGGCAATGCATCCCGGCGTCTTGGGCAAGTCCGACAACGAGGGAGCCGACGCACTGAAGCTCGCCGTGAGCGGAGCCCTCGGGATCCCGATCGACTACTACGCCCTGATCAACCTGCGCGGCTTCACTCAGCTAGTCGATGCGATGGGTGGGGTGACGGTCAATGTCAACGAGCCGATCCCGATCGGCGGCATAGAAGGAAGGCAGGAGCCGGAGGGCTACATCTCCCCCGGTCCCGACAAGGAGCTCGACGGCTTTGAGGCACTGTGGTTCGCCCGGGGACGCTACGGCTTGGACGACTACAACCGGATGCGGCGTCAACGCTGCCTGATCAACGCGATGATCGACGGGGCCGACCTGATGACTTTGCTCACTCGGTACAAGAAGATCCTCGCGGCAGGGCGCGAGATCCTCGAGACCGACATACCTGCGGAGATCCTCCCGGCGTTCGTCGACCTGGCGCGCTTGGTCCAAGACAGCAAGGTGCGCAGCGTGGTGTTCGAGCGCTCAGAACGGTTCTCCCCGTCCTCGCCCGACTACGAATTCATGCACAAGACAGTTCAGGAGGCGCTCAGCGGCGAACGTCCTGGAATAAAGAAACCCGGTAAGCCGCGAAACAGTCTCGTTGAGAAGCCGTCAGACAGTTGCGCGTACAAGCCGGTGGCCTGAAACGGCTCGACCGGCTCAGTCCTCGACTCCCCTGTCGGTCGTCAAACCGCCGCTTTGCGCAGGGCGGCCGGTGGCCCGATGACTGCAAGCGTCGGCTCGACCGACAGCAACTGCTGGGCAACGGCCGCCACGTCGTCGAGGGTGACTGTGTTGATGCTCGCCAGCGACTCCTCAACGCTGATCAACCCGCCCGGCACGAGTTCTGACTTGCCGAGCCGGGTCATCCGGCTGCCGGCGTCTTCCAGTCCCATCACCAGGCCGCCGCGCAGCTGACCTTGTCCGCGTTTCAGTTCCTCTCGGCTGATGCCGACGGCAGCGACCCTGGCGAACTCGTCACGGCAGAGGCCGAGCACGTCGACCACCTTCTTCGGCATACAGCCGCCGGCGACGGCGAAATAGCCGGTGTCGACGTGCTGGCTGGAGAAACTGTAGACGGAGTAGGCGAGCCCGCGGCGCTCTCGAATCTCCAGGAACAGCCGACTGGACGTTCCGCCGCCCACCGCTGCGTTGAGCACCCCTAGCGCGAACCTCCGAGGGTCGTTGCGGGCGTACGCCGGCACGCCGAGCACGAAGGTGGCGTAGTCGTTTGGTCGCACGATCAACCGCGTGCCATTCCGCGGCTCAACTGGTGAGGCCACCCGACGTATGGCGGCCGGTCCGCGATCAGCGTTGCCCAGCGCCCCGGCCGCTGCGAACGCCTTGCGCACGAGCCGCACCACCTGCGCATGCTCGACAGCACCGGCAGCGGC
>JACCSH010000055.1 GCA_013813125.1 Nocardioidaceae bacterium
CAGTCGGCGAGCGCGCCACCTGACACAATCGTTCATGTGCACGAAAGCGTGACCGGGATCGCGTGCGTACATCGCACAATCGTTCATGTGCACGGAAGTACGGCTCGAATCGTCGCGGCGAACCGCAGAATCGTTTCCGTGCACGAGTGCTGCGCCTCTCTCGCGCCCACGAGGGGAGTATGACGAATGGCGGTTCCGACCTTCGTCGACCGGGTGGTGCTCCACGTCTCGGGGGGCAAGGGGGGTAACGGCGTCGCCTCTGTGCACCGAGAGAAGTTCAAGCCGCTGGGCGGCCCGGACGGCGGTAACGGCGGTCACGGTGGCGATGTGATCTTGCGCGTCGACCCCGACGTGACCACCCTCGTCGACTATCACCACGAGTCACACCGCAAGGCTGCCGACGGCAAATCAGGACAAGGCGACCACCGTGCGGGGTCCAACGGTGCCTCCCTGATTCTGCTTGTTCCCGATGGCACCATCGTGTCTACGCCGCGTGGAGAGGTGATAGCGGACCTGGTGGGGGCCGGCACCGAACTCGTCGTCGCCGCTGGTGGCAGAGGAGGCCTCGGCAACGCCGCGTTGGCGAGCAAAGCCCGCAAGGCGCCTGGGTTTGCGCTGCTCGGAGAGGCGGGCGACGAGCGGACCGTCGTACTCGAGCTCAAGGTGGTCGCGGACGTTGGGCTGGTGGGATATCCCAGCGCGGGCAAGTCGAGCCTGGTTGCGGCCATATCCCGAGCACGCCCGAAAATCGCTGACTACCCGTTCACCACACTCGTCCCCAATCTTGGTGTCGTAACGGCGGGGGAGGTCACCTACACCGTGGCCGACGTGCCAGGCCTGATCGAGGGGGCGAGTGATGGGCGGGGGCTCGGGCACGACTTTCTGCGCCACATCGAGCGGTGCGCGGCGCTGCTGCACGTGATTGACTGCGCGACTGTTGAGCCGGGCAGAGACCCGATCACCGACCTCGACGTCCTCGAGCGCGAGCTAGCGGCGCACGGGGGCCTCGAGGACCGCCCCCGGCTGCTTGCCCTGAACAAGATCGACGTTCCGGACGCCCGTGAGCTCGCGGAGCTGGTGCGCCCGGAGCTCGAGGCTCGCGGTTACCAGGTGTTCGACATCTCCGCAGCCACTCACGAAGGGCTTCGGCAATTGACCTATGCGATGGGGGAGCTGGTGTCTCGTTCCCGCACGGCGGCCGAAAGCATCACCCCGACCCGCATCGTGCTACGTCCCTCCGGAGACGCAGACAGCGAGTTCACCATCACTCAGATCGACGGTGCCTGGCACGTTCGCGGGGAGAAACCGCGACGATGGGTCAAGCAGACGGACTTCGGAAACGACGAGGCGGTGGGCTACCTCGCCGATCGGCTTAACCGCCTCGGCGTCGAGGCGAAGCTCACCGAGCTCGGGGCGACGGTTGGCGACGATGTCGTGATCGGCGACGACGACAACGCGGTCGTCTTCGAGTTCGACCCGCAGGTGCAAGCCGGAGCGGAGACGCTGTTGGGACGACGAGGACAAGATCTGCGACTGGAAGGCCGCTGACTACTGACTCGCAGTGACGGCCCCCTGCTAGTTTCCGGAAATCGCTGAGGAATCCGCCCATCTTGTCCGAGACTGATGAACATCCGGTGAAATCAGAACCATCAGGGAGTTGCGGGTGAAGCAGCAAAACCCCATCTGGCACGTCAGCGTCACCGTCTCAGGCGACCGTCAGCCAGTCAGCGAGACCCGGAGGGCACTCGACCAGTTCCAGCAGGAGCGTCCGTTTCTCCACTCACTGAGATATGGCGAATCCCGGGTGGAGTTCGCCTACTGGGAAGAGGCTGGCGACGTCGTCGATGCTGCATCGCTGGCTCTGCGTGTGTGGGACGAGCATCGCGAGTCCGCCGCCCTCCCGCCTTGGCAGGTCGTGGGGCTGGAGGTCGTTGACCTCGAGACGTTCCAGAGCCGCCAGAGCGCTCCTTCGCTAGCGCAGGCACGAGCTGTCCCACGCCGCTTCTGAGGAATTCGCCAGGCGGTCATGAGGTAGCTGCTCCAGAGCGCAGTCGTAATCTGGGACTATGACGGAGTCAACGGTTCAAGCCCTCGCACAGCGAGCTCGCCAAGCGTCATACGTGCTGGCACTGACGAAGAGGTCGGACAAGGATGCCGCCTTGCACGCAATGGCCGATTCTTTGCAGTCGCGTGCTACCCAGATCCTCGACGCCAACGAAGCAGACGTGAAGGCACAAGAAGACGCCGGTGCGCCCCCGGCGCTGATCGACCGGTTGCGCCTGACTGCTGACCGGGTCGACTCGATGGCTGGCGGTCTCAGAGACCTCGCCGCACTGCCTGACCCGGTAGGTGAGGTCGTGCGCGGGCATACGGCGCCCAGTGGAGTAGAGCTGCGCCAGGTGCGCGTCCCGTTCGGGGTGGTCGGCATCATCTACGAGGGACGGCCCAATGTCACCGCCGACGCTGCCGGCATCTGCCTGAAGAGCGGCAACGCGGTGCTCCTGCGTGGCTCGTCTTCGGCGATCGAGAGCAACACCGCCATCGTCGATGCAATCCGGTCGGCCCTCGATGAAGCCGGGCTTCCCGCTGATGCTGTCCAGCTGGTTGGCGGCGGTCGCGAAGCGGTGGGAGAGCTGATGCGGGCCCGAGGGCTGGTGGACGTGCTGATCCCTCGTGGTGGAGCCGATCTGATCAAGCGGGTGGTGACCGAGTCGACGGTGCCTGTGATCGAGACCGGTGTCGGTAACTGCCATGTTTATGTCGACGCGGACGCCGACCTCGACGTGGCTGAGCGCATCGTGGTCAACTCCAAGGTGCAGCGGCCCAGCGTGTGCAACGCTGCGGAGTCGTTGCTTGTCCACGAGGCGGTGGCTGCTGATTTCCTGCCCCGTGTGGTCAAGGCGTTGTCGGCTGAGGGGGTGACGGTGCACGGGGACGAGGGGGTACGTCGAGCCTGCCCAGACGTCGTACCCGCCACCGATGACGACTTCGCCGCCGAATACCTCTCCCTCGACATCTCGGCGAAGACTGTTGGGTCTCTCGACGAGGCGGTCGAGCACATCCGCACCTTCGGGTCGGGTCATACCGAGGCGATCGTGACCCGCTCGCAGGAGTCCGCGCGGCGTTTCACCGCAGCAGTGGATGCCGCCGCCGTGGTGGTGAACGCGTCGACGCGCTTCACCGACGGAGCGGAGTTCGGCTTCGGCGCCGAAATCGGCATCTCGACCCAGAAACTGCACGCTCGGGGCCCGATGGGGCTACCGGAGATGACCTCGACGAAGTACGTCGTGACCGGCGACGGCCAGGTGCGAAGTTGATGGCTGGTTGGTCGGAGCGTGGTGACACGGCGAGGAAAACTCGACCAGCTGACTGCCCGATCCGGCTCGGGCCTGCTAGATACGCCGTTCCGCTCCAGACATGTCTTCGGCAGGCTGTTGAGTGCGTGAACTGGTAACTTAAGGTCAATTATTGACCTTAAGTTCACATCCGACGGGTCGTCTGCTTGAGCGGACTATCCAAGCCTCCGTTAGGCGGAATAAGGGTCGGAGCCGCAGTTGCCATGCCGGTCAGCTTCTAGTCAGCTTACGAAAGCGGTTGGGCGGCGGCCCGGCGCGAGGTAGGGGCAACCCGATAGCCTGGGGCCCATGTCCGCGAATTTTGTCCTCGCAGCCGAAGAAGAGCTGCGCGACCTGCCAGCCGACCCCATCGTCTTCGGAGTCTTGACGTTCGTCATTTTGCTGGCGCTGCTGCTTGGGCTGCTGATGTTCGGTAAAGGCCGACCACACAGCTGATG
>JACCSH010000092.1 GCA_013813125.1 Nocardioidaceae bacterium
GGGAAGAACAACTCTGGGTCCTCATCGAGGCACGCAGAGAGGTGACGCCAATCCATGGCGGTGCAGCTCCTCTTCACAATAGGTGGCCGTGCGATCGCAACGCGCCCGCTCGTCTCGTTCAACGCCAAGTGCTCGTGAAGTATTTCACGAAGCGCAAAGAAGGGCACTCCTTATCAGAAGGCTGATGATCCGACGAAGCGCCCGCGCCGACAGCCTCCAGACACCTACTCAGCGTGACAAATCCCAGACTCGGAAGCAAGACCCTGCAACGTCTTGTTCGTCACAGCGTACGAGCCCGGTCTAGTTCCCGGCCCTAGTCTGGGTCCGTGATCCGTGCGCCGCGGCCCCAGATCCTCGCGGCCAGCATTCTGGTGGCTCTCGAGGCGCTGGGCCTGTTCCTGTTCGCCGCCTTCGAGGTGGCAGGGCTCGACACCGAACGCGTCAGCATCGCTTTGACCACCGGCATCTTCTTCGGCCTGTACGCAGGCGGACTTCTGATTGCATCCGTGGCGCTATGGAGGCTGAAGGGCTGGAGTCGCGGTCCAATCGTGCTCGCCCAGCTGATCCAGCTTGGCGTCGCCTGGAGCTTCGCTGGCGGTGCGACCAGGTGGGTAGCCGTCATACTCGCCACCTGGGCTGTCCTCTGCTTGGGCCTTGTGCTGTCCCCGTCCACAACGGCTGAGATCTACCCGGATAGGGAGCAAGAAGATGACGCTGACCGGGCGTGAGGACGCGGGATAGACCCAGACGAGCAGCGCCGGGCTCGGGCGAACCTCAAATGGGTCGAATTGCGTCTACAGTAGTGTCTATGGGCCAGGTGAGGGCGGCGATATCGCCCTTCATCGCAGCGGCACGTCGGTCATCCGAGTAGTTCCTACGGCCACCCGCTCAATGACCGAACAACATTGCAGTCAGCGAGGCAGCACATGCACATCGATCTCGACCTGAGGATGTCGGCCGCCCGCTCACCCAGTCTCGAGGAGACGCTGGATCTGCTCGCCCACACCATCGTCAGCATCCTCGGTTTTGAGTCGGCGTCGATCAGCCTGGTCACCTCTGCGCGCACTGCCACCGTTGTATGTGTTGCCGGTTCCGATGGGGTGGGCAAAGAACGTGTCGGCACCCAGAACCCGATCGAGCAGTGGGAGCGGTTGCTGGCCTCCAGTCAGCCATGGGGAAAGCTTCTTCGGTTCTCGGACCCCAAAACCCTTGACCGCGAGTCTCAGCCGACGCCCTCGGTCCCACACTTCTCACCCCCGGATTCGAACCTGAACTGGCGACCTGGCTGCGCACTCTTCGCACCCTTGACCGCGAGCGATGGGACGTTGCTGGGTGTCTTGTCAGTCGATGCCCCCGCCGATGGGCAGTTGCCCGGCCAAGAGACGCGGGACTCCCTCGAGGCGTTCGTCATCTCCGCGGTTCTTGCCATCGAGCATGCTACGTTGCGCGCCCGCGCCGAGAAATCGGAAGCCTTGTTCAAGGAGGTCTTCAACGCGAGCCCGCTCGGGATGGCCTTGATCGGCGCAGATGGCTCCATGCGGGTCGTCAACGAGGCGATGTGCGCGATACTGGCGCGGCCGGCGCACAAGTTGATCGGAAGCACGCTGACGCCTTTTCGACACCCGGATGCGGGTCTCGACGACGTCGACCTCTATACAGACGCGCCGCGCGCGCAGATCGTTCGTGAGGTGCAGCGGTACTGCCGACCCGACAAGTCAGTCGTCTGGGCCGAGCTCACGACGTCGCATATCAGCGCGAGTGGTATTTCGGTTCTGCAGCTGCGCGACGTGACAGAGGAGAAGGAGGCGGTCATCCGCCTTCAACACCTCGCCTCCTACGACAACATGACGGAGGTCGCCAACAGATCCCTGTTCTTGTCGCGGCTCCGCGCGGCCGTGAGGCGGCCACCTGAGAGCCGTTCGCGCTTTGCCTTGCTCTTTCTCGACCTCGACGGTTTCAAACGCATCAACGACGTCTATTCGCACGCTGTTGGCGACCGGGTCCTCAAGACCGTAGCGCAGCGCTTGTCGACCACCGTGCGTCCCGGGGACACCGTGGCGCGCTGGGGTGGGGACGAGTTCATCGTCTTGGTCGAGAATGTCGACGACGAACACGCTGTGGCCGCCTTGGCCACCAGGATCGAGAGCGCAGTGTCGCAGCCGATCGCTCTGCGTGGGGACGAGATTCGCATCACGTCCAGTATCGGGGTGGCGTTCAGCGATCCAGCCGAGCCCAGCACGGCAGAAGCGCTGTTGCGCAATGCCGACTCCGCGATGTACAAGAGCAAGCGCGAGGGCAAGAGCCGGTTCTCGATCTTTGACGCCTCGTTGAAAGCCCTGGCCGAGCACAACAGCCACGTTGATCAACTGCTGCGCTTGCTGGGGAAAGAGTCGCGGATGGTCCTGCACTATCAACCAGTACTACGGGTCAGTGACCACAGGATCGTCGCATTTGAGGCTCTTATGCGCCTGCGTGACTCCGATGGCGCACTCCTGTACCCGTCAGAGTTCATAGCTCAGGCGGCCGACACGGGAGCACTGGTCGGCCTCGAGCACAAGGTTCTGGCGCAGGCGTGCACACAAGCGATGAAGTGGATGGGTATGGGCCACGAGCTTCGCGTCTCGGTGAATGTCGGAATCCGCCAGCTCGCCGAGATCGACGACTTCGAAATAGTGGTTCGAAGGACCTTGAGCGGCTCGGGACTGGCCGCCGAAAAGCTAACCTTTGAGATTACCGAGAACACTCTCCTCGACGTGAACAGCCGGACATTGCGCGGCATGAACAGGATGGCCCAGACGGGCGTCAACTTCAGCGTGGACGACTTCGGCACCGGGTTCGGGTCTATGACGTACCTGCGGGCGATGCCCATTCACGAGATAAAGATCGATCGCAGCTTTATCCAAAGTGCATCCAGCGAGCGGGCCGCCGGTGCGATCGTGCGAGCCCACGCCACCTTGGCCGCGCAGCTCGGGGTGCGCTGCGTGGCGGAGGGGGTCGAGACCGATGAGCATCACGAGATGGTACGAGGCAACGCGATTGAGCTGGCCCAGGGCTTCCTCTACGGCAAGCCCTTGCCGGCAGCGGCGTTCACGGAGCTGTTGACCCGCTCCGTCAGTCGCCGGACTTCCGCCGTAGTCCCCACCCAGTTACGTAAGGAAGGTTAGGGTACGCCTAACTCACGCCTGCTTGGTCTCGGCGAAGATCCGGGCGATCTCGTCGATCCTCGCCAACAACTCCTCGGCCTTTGCGGCGTCGAACGAGTCCTTGGTTCCCGAGGCGCCCGCCAGCTTCGTGGCCTCGTTGAAGAGCGTGTGCAGCTGGGGGTACTTCTCGAAGTGCGGAGGCTTGAAGTAGTCCGTCCAGAGCACCCACAAGTGGTGCTTGACCAGCTCAGCGCGCTGCTCCTTGATCAGTATCGCTCGAACCCGGAAGTCGGGGTCGTCGTTGCCCGCGACCTTGCCGATGATCTGTTTGATCGACTCGGCTTCGATACGTGCCTGGGCCGGGTCATAGACGCCGCAGGGTAGGTCACAGTGGGCAGACACCTCGACGGAACGGAAGAACTTTCTCAACATTGCTAAGCCTCTCAATAAGACGATCGTGAACTGCTCGGAAGTCGCCGTGGGTCAGACTAGCCTCTCGTGCAGACGTGCGCTGTCCTGCGTCCGTGACGAGAGGACGTCGGTCATGGGTCTGCCCCGATGGGGTTTGGTGGTGGTCCGCGGACGCTCGATGCAGCCAACGCTACGTGAGCGCGACAGGCTGCTCGTTCGGTACGGCGTTGTGCCGACGCTCGGCCAGCTCGCCGTCGTACGGCTTCCCGACCGCCCGTTGGCGATCAAGCGGGTCACCGGCCGGGAGACCCAGGGCTGGTGGATCGAGCGGGACAACCCAGCTGAGGGAGTCGACTCGTGGCTGGTGGGAGCGATTGCCGACGATGACGTGGTGGCGGTGGTGAGGTGGCGAGTGTGGCCACCGTCTCGAATGGGCCGGCTGGCGAGGCAGCGCATCGACTGAGTGCGCTGAAAGTAGTGACGAGATTAGGGTGGCGAAATGCTCACCGCCTACGTCGAGTCGTTCGACGCTGATAATCCGCTGGCGGGGCTCCGCCTCGGGGACCGTCCGGCGCCGCAACCGCCGGTCGGCTGGACAACTGTCGATGTCAAAGCCGCCGCACTCAACCACCATGACGTGTGGTCGTTGCGAGGGGTGGGTCTGCGGGCAGACCAGTTGCCGATGACGTTGGGATGTGATGGCGCGGGGATCGACGAGGAAGGCAACGAAGTCGTCGTCCACGCGGTGGTCAGCAGCCAGGGATGGACCGGTGACGAGACTCTCGACCCCAAGCGTTCCCTGCTCTCGGAGCTGCATCAGGGAACGCTCGCCGAGAAGGTCGTCGTCCCACGCTCCAACGTGATACCCAAGCCGGCGTCTTTGTCCTTCGAGGAGGCGGCGTGCCTTCCGACGGCGTGGCTGACGGCGTACCGGATGCTCTTCACGCAGGCCGCGCTCAAACCAGGGGACTCGGTCCTGGTACAGGGCGCTGGTGGCGGAGTGGCGACCGCATTGATCACTCTGGCTCGCTCAGCCGGGATGAGGGTTTATGCCACCAGCCGTAGCAGTGCTAAGCGCGAGCGAGCCCTTGAGCTGGGCGCTCACGCGGTCTTGGAGCCCGGAGCCCGATTGCCGAGTCGCGTGGACGCCGTGATGGAGACGGTGGGTGCCGTGACGTGGAGCCATTCGGTCAAATCGCTACGCCCGGGGGGAACCGTGGTGATATGCGGTGCAACATCTGGGTCGCAGCCCGACAATGCCGAGCTGACTCGCATCTTCTTCCTGCAACTGCGGGTTCTGGGCTCGACGATGGGAACTCGTGGTGAGCTGGAGTCGCTCGTGAAGATGCTCGAGGTGACCGGCGCGCGACCCCTCATCGATCGCGTACTGCCGCTTGATCAAGCGCGCGACGGCTTCACGGCGATGATTGCCGGTGATGTCTTTGGCAAGATCGTGCTCACTGTCTGAGCGAGAGGTCCGGCTGCGGCTGGCTATGGAGACCGCATGGCCGAGTTGCCGAGCGCCTGGGGGTCCTGATCGAACGCTTCCCACCAGCGTCAGTCGGAGTCTTCGTCCAGCCGGGCCAGCCATGTCGCTAGGCGCTCGATCGGGACCTCGAATTCGGGGTTGAGATCTACGAACTCCTGCATCCGATTGGCAAGCCAGGCGAGCGATACTTCCTCGTCGCCACGCCGGGACAGGAGTTCCTCGAGCCCGCGGTCAGTGAAGTACACGTGCGCGTCTCAGGCAAACGCCTCGTCGAGCAGCGTGCGCAGCTCATCTTGGTGAACCGCCATCTGACCGACAGAGGGTGCGGCAGATTCAACCCGAGACACCCGGTTGAACGGGATATCGCCGAGCTCTGGGGCCAGGTTGAGCTTCATGTGCGGCCAGGCGCCCATGTTGGCCGGCTCGTCTTGCACCCAGCGGATCTCTTGCAGGTTGGGGTAGGCGGCGAGCTCTGCCTTCACCTCATCGAGAGGTCGGGGGTACAGCTGTTCGAACCGCAGGACTGCCGTCCGTTTCGAGTTTTCCTCACGCCGTTCCCGCTCGGCCAGGAGATCCCACGTCAGACGACCGGAGCACATCACGACTCGCTCCACCTTGGAGGGGTCAACGGCCGCGTCACCGATCACCGGCTGGAAGCCGCCGGTGGTGAAGTCGTCGGGCTGTGACGCGGCATCTTTGCGCTTGAGCATCGACTTGGGCGTAAACACGATCATCGGTCGGTGCTCGCTGCCGAGGGAGTGACGGCGCAACAGGTGGAAGTAGCTCGCCGGCGTAGAAGGCTGTGCAACGGTGAAGGCGTCGTCGGCCGCCAGCGTCAAAAATCGCTCGATGCGTGCAGACGAGTGGTCCGGGCCTTGTCCCTCGTAGCCGTGCGGGAGCAGCAAGACGACTCCGGAGTGCTGCTGCCACTTCGCCTGGCCAGCCGAGATGAACTCGTCGATCACGGTTTGCGCTCCGTTGACGAAGTCGCCGAACTGAGCCTCCCACAGCACCAGCGCCTCGGGGCGCGCCACGGAGTAGCCGTACTCGAACCCCATCGCTGCGTACTCCGATAGCAGCGAGTCGTAGATGTAGAACTGAGCCTGGTCATCAGCCAGGTTCTGCAGAGGCGTCCACTCCGCTGCGGTCAACCGGTCGATGATGGTGGCGAACCGGGACACGAAGGTGCCGCGCCGCGAGTCCTGGCCGGAGAGCCGCACTGGCCGGCCCTGCATGAGCAGGGAACCGAATGCAAGGATCTCGCCGGTACCCCAGTCGATCGGGCCCTGCGTGATCGCCGCCGCTCGGCGCTGGAGCTGAGGCAGAACCTTTG
>JACCSH010000101.1 GCA_013813125.1 Nocardioidaceae bacterium
TGGGTGATCATCATGGTCGCCGGCGCGAGCAACTCGGTGAACCTCACCGATGGCCTCGACGGGCTGGCCGTCGGCAGCTCGATGATGGTCTTCGGCGCATATACGCTGGTGGGAATCTGGCAAAATAACCAATACTGCGTGAACACGCCGGGGCCTCGCTGCTACAACGAGATCCGCGATCCTCTCGACCTTGCCGTCGTCACAGCCGCGTTGACGGGAGCCTGTTTTGGCTTCCTGTGGTGGAACGCGTCTCCGGCAAGGATAATCATGGGCGACACCGGATCACTTTCGCTCGGAGGAGCGATGGCGGGCCTCGCGATCCTGACGCGCACCGAGCTGTTACTGGTGATCTTCGGAGGGTTGTTCGCAGTCATCACCATGTCGGTGATCCTCCAGGTCGGCTATTTCAAGCTCACCAAGGGGAAACGCCTGTTCCGCATGGCTCCTCTGCAACATCATTTCGAGCTGCTGGGCTGGGCCGAGGTCACCATTGTCATCAGGTTCTGGATCATCTGTGGCATCTGTGTAGCCACCGGGCTGGGGCTTTTCTATGCAGAGTGGGTGCTCGGCGTATGACGCCCGACGCCGACGCGTGGTTACCGGATGCCCACCGCAACTCCGACTGGGACCAGTTGCACGTGGTCGTCGCCGGTATCGGCGTGGCCGGGTTTGCTGCCGCGGACGCTCTGCAACATCTCGGTGCCTCGGTCACCGTGCTCGACGACCGCATCAGCGACCGCGCGGCTGACAAGGCCACCCTGCTCGAGATACTCGGTGTCACGGTCAAACTCGGTCCCGGTGCCAGCTCGCAGATACCGTCCCTGACTCAGCTGGTGGTCACCTCGCCGGGGTGGCCGCCCTCAGCCGAACTCTTCCGGCTCGCGGCCGCACGTTCGATTCCGGTGTGGGGTGACGTCGAGCTCGCCTGGCGACTGCGCGACCCTGCGCAACCCGCGCCCTGGCTCTGCCTGACGGGGACCAACGGCAAGACCACCTCTGTGCAGATGCTCGAGGCGATGCTGCGCGCCGACGGTTTGCGCTCCGTGGCGGCCGGCAATGTGGGCCTTCCGATGTGTGAGGTCGTGATGGACCCAACCCCCTATGACGTGATCGCCGTGGAGTTGTCTTCGCAAGAACTGCACTGGATGCACTCGCTGTCTGCTGAGGCGTCAGCCGTTCTCAATCTCGCACCGGACCACTTGTCATGGCATGGCGGACTTGATCGCTACACCGCAGCCAAGGGCAAGATCTACACGAACACACAGGTGGCGTGCGTCTACAACGTCGAGGACCCGAGCACCCGACGGTTGGTCGAAGAGGCCGAGGTCATTGAGGGCTGCCGAGCGATCGGCTTCACGCTGGGGATCCCCACCATCGGCATGGTCGGTGTGGTTGACGACGTGCTCGCCGACCGGGCGTTCATCGAGGGCCGTGACCGCAACGCGGCAGAGTTGGCGCGGCTGCGTGACGTCCCGAGCGGAGCGCCGCACAACGTGGCCAACGCCCTCGCCGCTGCGGCTCTCGCCCGCGCCCACGGGGTGGCAACCGGCGCAGTGTCGCGCGGCCTGCGGGCCTTCACGCTTGCCGGCCACCGCATTGCGACGGTGGCGACCATCGCTGATGTCACGTACGTCGACGACTCCAAGGCGACCAACCCGCATGCGGCACTGGCGTCGCTGCGGTCGTTCGAGTCCGCCGTCTGGATAGCCGGTGGGCTGGCGAAAGGCGCGTCCTTCGACGCACTCGTCGCCGCGGCCGCCGAACGCCTGCGTGGGGTGGTGCTGCTCGGTGCGGATCAGGACCTCATCGCCGCAGCGCTCGCGCGACACGCGCCAGATGTACCGGTCATCGCCGTACCCGACCTCGACACTGGTGTGATGGAGCGCGTCGTGGCGGCCGCAGCCTCTCTCGCCCACTCGGGTGACACGGTGCTGTTGGCTCCCGCTTGTGCCTCCTTCGACCAGTTCGAGAGCTACTCCGCTCGCGGTGACGCCTTCGTTGCCGCAGTCGAACAGCTCAGCGAACGCTGACGAGACCGAGTCGCTTAAGTGGGCAAGACCACACGAAGGGATGCTGGTGGCTACCGCGAGCGAGACCTATCCGGGTGCGTCGGGGGCCGATGGCGCGATGGTCTCGCTGAGACGGGCCTTCGACAAGCCCCTCATGTCCTACCACCTCGTCCTCGGTGTCTCGGTGTTGCTGTTGGCCCTAGGGCTGATGATGGTGCTGAGCTCGTCGAGCGTGCTGTCTCTCAAGCTGTACGACAGCTCGTATGCGATCTTCACCAGACAAGCGATGTGGGTCGTCCTCGGAGTCCCCATCGCGTGGGTGGCGTCACGCCTGCCACTGCGCCTGGTGCGGCTGCTGGCGTGGCCGGCTCTGCTCGTATCCCTTGGTCTTGTTGCGGCGACGTACGTGCCGGGAGTCGGCGTCGAGGTCAACGGCAACCGCAACTGGCTTTCCCTCGGTCTGGGATTCCAAATGCAGCCGTCGGAGCTTGCCAAGCTGGCGCTGGTGCTGTGGTGTGCCGACGTCTACGCCCGAAAGGCCAAGCTTCTGGGCTACTGGCGACATTTGTTCATCCCCGTGGTCCCCGTCAGCGTGGTCGTCATCGCGGCAGTAATCGGGCAAGGTGATCTGGGCACGGCAATCGTCTTGCTCACGATCGCGTTGAGCATGCTGTGGGTAGTCGGCGCACCCGTACGGTTGTTTCTCGGAGCATCCCTGGTGGCCGGGGTTGTCGCGTTCGCGCTCATCGCAACCGACGAGGAACGCAAGGCCCGGCTCACTGGCTTCTTGGACCCGATTGCCGATTTCGGAGACGGCGGGTGGCAGGCAAGCCATGGGTTCTTCGCCTTGGCCACCGGAGGCTGGTGGGGGAGCGGAATCGGTGCCAGCGCTCAGAAGTGGGGGGCACTCCCGGAGGCGCACACCGACTACATCTTCGCGATCATCGGTGAGGAGTTCGGCCTGTTCGGCACCTTGGTGGTGCTCGGCCTGTTTGTGACGCTGGCGTACGCAGGCATCCGTATCGCTGCCCGAACCTCAGATGCGTTCGCACGGTTCACAGCGGCCGGTGTGGTGCTGTGGCTCGTCGGCCAAGCGGTGATCAACATGGGGATGGTGCTTGGCCTGCTGCCGGTCATCGGCATTCCGCTGCCGTTGATCTCGTACGGCGGCTCTGGGCTGCTGCCGACCCTGGTCGCACTTGGACTGCTGCTGGCCATCGCACGTACCGAGCCAGGAGCAGCAGAGGCACTTCGCCTTCGGCGCACTCTCGGCACCCACCGACTTTTCGCGGCGCTACGTCCGAGAAGGCGACATCCGGACGAGGACCCGGAACTCTCACCGGGCAGCAAACGGGCGTTCGTCACAGCGGGACGAAGCAGTTAGTCGGTGCGCGTACTTCTTGCTGGCGGGGGAACCGCTGGGCACACGTCGCCGCTCATCGCCACGGCTGACGCCCTGCGAAGAAGGATGCCCGAGACCGAGATCTGCTGTCTCGGCACAGAACGCGGCATCGAGACTCGGGTCATCCCTGCCGCTGGCTACCGCCTGGAGCTCATCGCTCCCGTACCACTTCCTCGGAGGTTTTCGGCCGAACTGCTGCGTGTCCCACTTCGCCTGAGGGACGCAGTCAACTCCGTGCGGCGGGTGATCGAGGCGTTCGAGCCCGACGTGGTGGTTGGTTTCGGAGGCTACGTATCCGCCCCGGCCTATCTGGCGGCTCGGCGTGCCAAGGTGCCGTTGGTCGTCCACGAAGGCAACGCTCTGCCCGGCATGGCGAACCGACTGGGGGCGCGGTTCTGCACCCGCCATGTCGCCACCTCGTTTCCCAACACCTCGCTGCCACACGCCCGCTACGTCGGATTTCCGATCCGACGGGCGATCTCGACCCTCGACCGGGCTGAGATGCGTCCGCTGGCGCGTGCGCATTTCGGTCTGGAGCAGGACAGGCCCACCTTGCTGGTCACTGGCGGCTCCCAAGGCGCCAAGCGGATCAACGACTCGGTGGCAGCCTGCGCGGCCGACTTCGCCGCCGCGGGGGTCCAGGTGCTTCACGTCACCGGCCCGAAGGGGTCGGTCGGCGCCTCTTTGGAAGGCGGTTCTGCTGCGCCGTATGTCGTCGTCGCCTACGTCGACAGGATGGAACTGGCCTATGCGGCCGCTGACGCGGCAGTTGCTCGCTGCGGCGCCAGCTCGGTGACAGAGATGGCGTCGCTCGGCCTGCCAGCGGTCTTTGTGCCGTTGCCGATCGGAAACGGTGAGCAGGCACTCAACGCCCGGGCGGTGGTTGAGGCGGGTGGGGCGGTGATGGTCTCCGATGCTGACTTCACGCCGGAGTGGGTCCGCTCGCAGGTGCCCCCGATGGTCCGCGATCCGCTTCGACTCCAGCAGATGTCTCGCGCGTCCAGGAGCCTCATCCGTCGCGACGCAGACGACGTATTGGCTGCGATGGTCACCGTCGCCGCGGGCGGGAGGTGAGCAGCACCGTGATCGTTGACGTTCCCGAAACCATCCCGCGAGCAGAAGAGCTCGGCGCAGTGCACTTCGTCGGGATCGGTGGGGCGGCGCTGTCAGGACTTGCCCGGGTCATGGTCGCTCGCGGAGTGTCGGTTTCGGGCAGCGACGTAAAGGACTCCGCTGTACTCGCATCATTGCGCCAGCTCGGAATCGCGTGCCACGTCGGTCATCGCAGCGACCTCGTCGAAGGATCCGACACAGTGGTGGTCTCGACGGCGGTCCGAGACGACAACGTCGAAGTGGCCCGGGCACGTGAGCTGGGCTTGCGGGTGTGGCCGCGCTCCGCCGCTGTGCAGTCCCTGCTACTTGACCGCACCGCTGTGGTGGTAACTGGCACTCACGGCAAGACGACGACGACCTCGATGCTCACCACGGCGCTGATCGCGTGCGGGGCCGAGCCTTCGTACGCGATCGGCTCGACGTTGACCGCGACTGGGCTCAACGCCGCAGCAGGTAGCGGTCCGATCTTCGTCGCCGAGGGCGACGAGAGCGACGAGGCGATCCTCACCTACACCCCGGCGGGAGCGGTGGTGACGAACGTCGATGCCGACCACCTGGACCACTTCGGCACCGTCGATGCCTATGTCGCCGTGTTCGACGCCTTCCTCGACCGGATCGCTCCCGGTGGCTTCCTGGTCTGCTGTGTCGACGATCCGGGTGCGGAACGACTCGCGGGCCTGGCGGAAAACCAGGGGCTCAGGGTGGTCGGAGTCGGACAGTCGCAGAAGGCAGCCCTGAGGGCTCGGAGCGCGGCCTTCGTCGGATCGAGCACTGCCTATGACGTCTGGCAGGGATCAAAGAGCCTCGGAACCGTCACGCTGCAAGTTCCTGGCACCGTCTCTGTCACCAACTCACTGGCAGCGCTTGCTGCTGGTCTCGAGCTCGGATACGGGTTCCACGAACTGGCGGTTGGACTCGCCGCTTTCCGTGGCAGTGGTCGTCGGATGGAGTTCAAGGGTCGAGCCGGGCAGGTGGCCGTCTACGACAGCTACGCCCACCATCCGGTGGAGATCGCAGCAGACCTCCAAGCCGCCCGGGCGATGGCTCAGCAGGACAAGCTCGTTGTCTGCTTCCAGCCCCACCTGGTCAGCCGGACCAAGACGTTCGGCGAACGCATGGGAGCCGCCCTCGGTGCTGCTGACCGGGTGGTGGTGATGGATGTCTACGTTGCGAGGGAGGATCCTGACCCTGCCGTCACCGGCGGCCTGGTGGCTGCAGCGGTGCCACTGTCATGTGGCCACGTCGTCTATGAACCGGACCGCGATCGCGCCGTGCAACGGGTGCTGGACTTCGCTGGTCCTGGCGACCTGGTGCTGACCATGGGGGCCGGTGACGTGACCGACCTCGCTGATGCGATCGCGGCGAAACTCGGGGAGCGTTCTGCATGAGTACGTCGATTCCACCGGACTCCCGTTTCGTGCACCGGCGATGGTGGCGCAGGCTCAGGCGTTGGGGGCCTTGGGTCGTCGCTCTCACGGGAGTGGCGGTGATGGCCGGGGCAGGCTGGTTGTTGTTCGCCACTTCGCACTTCACGGCGGAGAATGTCGACGTCTCCGGAGTTCGTCAACTGAGCAAGCACCAGGTAAGGGCAGCAGCTGACGTCGCGGCCGATACTCCCTTGCTGCGGCTCGACCTAGACGAGATCCACGACCGGGTGGCCGCGGTTCCCGAGGTGGCGACCGTGGAGGTTCACCGGTCGTGGCCGAACACGGTCCGGATCGTCGTGACGGAGCGCCAGCCGGTGGCCGTCGTACGCGGTAGTGCCGAATGGTGGGCCATGGACAACCAAGGTGCGCTTTTCTCCAAGTCGCCTGAGCGGCCGCAACTGCCAGACGACGTGCCTGTTCTCGAGGTGGCGAAGATGAGCGATGCTGCTGCTCGACGCGAGGTCGCGGCAGTCGTCGACGCCCTGCCGCCCGATCTTGTCGCGCGGCTCGAGGGCGTCAGTGCCGCGTCGATGGACTCGATCACCCTGCGACTTCGGGGCGGCAGGTCGGTGCTGTGGGGCAGCAGCGCAGACTCCGATCTGAAGGCGGAGGTACTTGGGGTTCTGCTGGCGCAGAGCCGGGCGGAGGTTTTCGACGTGAGCGTGCCTCAACAGCCGACCTCCGCCGCTGCCGGCGCCGACTGAGTGCCTTTGCTTGTCTGCCGTGCTCAGAGGCGGGCGGCGTGCGCGCACAGGCAATTCAGCGTGGCGCTTGCCGGTTTCGTCGAGGTGTCCTAGGGTTACCTTGCCAAATACAAAGCGTGACTTTAACGATGAAGTTCAGGTTTACAGTTTTCGATTTTGTTTCGCCTTCCTCCCTCTTGGCACGCTCTAGCAGTATCGCTAGGGTTTTCTCTTTCTGGCCCGCCGCTCCGCGGCCCGCCAAAGTCATCGTCCAAGTCGAAAGGCGCGCTCGTGGCAGCACCGCAGAACTATCTGGCGGTCATCAAGGTGGCAGGTATCGGCGGCGGAGGGGTCAACGCTGTCAACCGGATGATTGAAGTCGGACTCCGAGGCGTCGAGTTCATCGCGATCAACACCGACGCGCAGGCGTTGTTGATGAGCGACGCCGACGTCAAGCTGGACATCGGCCGGGACTTGACCCGCGGCCTCGGGGCCGGAGCCGACCCTGACGTAGGCGGAAGAGCCGCAGAAGAGCATGCGGAGGAGATCGAAGAAGTCATCAAAGGCGCCGACATGGTGTTCGTCACCGCTGGCGAAGGCGGCGGCACCGGCACCGGGGGCGCTCCGGTGGTGGCACGAATCGCTCGCTCGCTCGGCGCGCTGACCATCGGTGTCGTCACCCGTCCGTTCGCGTTCGAAGGGCGCCGTCGCGCCAACCAGGCCGAAGAGGGCATCGCCGCCTTACGTGAAGAGGTCGACACCCTCATCGTCATCCCCAACGACCGATTGCTCTCCATCTCCGACCGCAGCGTCAGCGTCCTCGATGCCTTCAAACAGGCCGACCAAGTCCTTCTGCAGGGTGTCTCGGGTATCACCGACCTCATCACCACGCCAGGGCTGATTAATCTGGACTTTGCCGATGTCAAGTCGGTGATGCAAAACGCCGGCTCCGCTTTGATGGGCATCGGTCGCGCGAACGGCGACGACCGCGCTGTGGTCGCGGCCGAGATGGCCGTGTCGAGCCCTTTGCTCGAGGCATCCATCGACGGTGCCCACGGCGTTCTGCTGTCGATCTCAGGAGGTTCGGATCTGGGCTTGTTCGAGATCAACGAGGCGGCTGCGCTCGTGTCGCAGGCGGCACATGCCGATGCGAACATCATCTTCGGCGCCGTCATCGACGATGCACTCGGTGACGAGGTACGCGTGACCGTCATCGCTGCCGGCTTCGACGGTGGTATGCCGAAGCGGCGAGACCAAAGCCAGCCGGCACTGCGCCGGGATGCCCCCGGCTCCGCTGGGCCACCGGAGTTCCATCGCCAGCCCTCGCCACCACAGCAACCGCAGCAACAACCGCAACAGCAGCAGGTACCTCCCCAGCCACCAGTCCAACCCCAACAGGCGGGTAATCCCGCCGCGCAGGGTCGCCAGCCCCGACAGATTCCCTTCGACGACAACGATCTCGATGTTCCTGACTTCCTGAAATAGCTCGTGTTCTCCACTCGGGTGACCCGCCCAGGCCGTGCCGGTGTGGTCGAGGTGGCCTTCACGGACCGACATGGAGGGGTCTCGCGCCCACCCTTCGACTCCCTTGACCTCGGTGGAGCGGCTGATCGTTGCGACGAAGCGAAGGCAAACGCAGACCGAGTGGCTCGTGGCCTAGGGGTGGGGCGGTTGACCGTCATGCACCAGGCCTCCGGCTGCGGTGTGGCTGTCGTTGACTCGGCTGCACCACCGCAGGCTCCGTGCGACGCCATGGTGACAGCCACGTATGACGTGGCCCTGTGCGTCCGGGTGGCCGATTGTGTGCCTGTTGTGCTGGCCGACGTCAACAGCGGAGTTCTCGGTGTCGTCCACGCTGGACGCCGAGGGGTCACCGCCGGTGTGGTGGGCGCGACCATCGACACAATGCGGGCCCGAGGTGGCGAGGAGATCGAAGCTTGGGTGGGGTCGCATGTCTGCGGGGGCTGCTACGAAGTGCCGGCGAAGATGCGGGCCGAGGTGTCCGCCGCAGTGCCGGCCGCGTACAGCTGCACCACCTGGGGAACACCGGCTCTTGACCTCGGAGCCGCTGTTACTCGGCAGCTCGAGGAATCCCGATGCCGAGTGAGCGACGTCAGCGGTTGCACGCTCGAGTCACCCGACCTGTTCTCGTACCGTCGCGACGGTGCGCGGTCTGGCCGCTTCGCAGGGATCGTCGTGCTCAAGCCGCCGACGTGAACGACTCGCGTCGAGCAGAGCTGGCGGCGCGCGTGGCTCGTGTCACCTCTCGAATCGCGTCCGCAGCAGAAACGGTGGGTCGCAACCCGACCGACATAGCGCTGGTCGTGGTGACCAAGACGTGGCCGGTGAGCGACATCCTGCTGCTCCATGAGCTAGGTATCAGGGACTTCGCCGAGAACAAGCATCAAGAGGCTGAGAGCAAGGTGGCGGAGGTCATCGGGCTCGATCTGCGGTGGCATTTCGTGGGGCAGATCCAGTCGAACAAAGCCACTCGCATCGCACGCTATGCGGACATGGTTCACTCCGTCGACTCGGTTCGGGTGACCGAGCGGCTCAACCTTGGTGCTCACAGGCATGAGCGCTCCATCGACTGCCTGGTCCAAGTGAGCCTGGACGATGAGACCGCACGCCCACGACGTGGTGGCACGAACTGGACGGAGTTGGAAGATGTGGCCGGCGCCATCGACGGGGCCGAACGGCTGCGGCTGGCTGGGATCATGGGAGTGTCGCCGACCGGCGGAGACGCTTCAGGGGCATATCACCGACTCCTCGAGGCAAGCCGGATGGTCACCGCGGTCACGGCGTCGGCAACCGTGGTGTCGGCGGGGATGAGCGCCGACTTCGAGGACGCGGTTCGTGCCGGCGCGACACACGTGCGCGTCGGTAGCGCGATACTCGGCCAGCGCTCTGCGCTCCGGTAAGGTCAGTTTCGAGCGAGCGGCATCGACAAGGCAGCTCAAAGGAATCGATTAGCGAACCGGAGGCAACGAGACCATGGCGGGCGCAATGCGCAAGATGGGGGTCTACCTGGGCTTGGTCGAGGGCGACGACCGCTACGAGGACGACTATTCCTCCGACGACGAGAGCACCGGGAGCACGGCCGTAGGGGCAACGAGCCGACCGGTCAAGGCGGCGCCCGAGCACCGCCCGGCGCCGGTGGCGACGCTGTCCGAGCGACGCCGCCCGACGAGTGTCGTCACCGAGCTGTCCCGGATCACGACGCTCCATCCGCGCACCTACAACGAGGCGCGGACCATCGGTGAGCACTTCCGCGAGGGCACGCCGGTCATCATGAACCTCTCGGAGATGGACGACAACGACGCCAAGCGGCTGGTGGACTTCTCGGCCGGCCTGGTGTTCGCCGTACGTGGTTCGATCGAGCGGGTGACCAGCAAGGTCTTCTTGCTGTCCCCACCGAATGTCACCGTGGCTGCCGAGGACAAGCAGCGCATCGCTGAGGACGGATTCTTCAACCAGAGCTGACGCAGTCGGCGGGTGTCCGCATTGGCTGCACCTAGGCTGTGCGGGTGGTGATCGTCGGCAGCATCATCGAGTTCGTCCTCTGGGGCTATTTCATGTTGATCCTGGCTCGGGTGGTGGCCGAGTGGGTACAGATGTTCGCGAGGTCGTGGCAGCCGGTCGGACCCACCTTGGTCGGACTCGAGCTGGTCTACACCGCCACCGATCCGCCCATCCAGCTCTTGCGCCGGCTCATCCCGCCACTTCGGCTCGGGAATGTGGCTATCGATCTGTCGATATTGTTCGTGCTCCTCATTTGTTGGGTGCTTCGGCAGGTCAATATCGCCCTGCTGCTCTCCGGGTAGCCCCCCGACTATCGGTTCGTCGCCAGAATTGTCGTGACACGCAGCCGACCGCTACCGTGAGCCTGCCCCGTTGCCGTATCCGTTAGACGACCTACCTGAGGTGAGCCATGCCATTGACGCCCGAGGACGTGCACAAGAAGACCTTCACGCCTGTCCGCCTACGCGAGGGCTACGACATGGGGGAGGTTGACCAGTTTCTCGACGAGGTCGAGGTCGAGCTCAAGCGCCTGCTCGAAGACAACGAGGACCTCCGGAGCAAGCTGGCCGCTGCCACGGGCGGCACTCCAGACGTAAAGGACGTTACGGAGAGTGCCTCGAAGGCAACGCCGGCCGGACCGACCAAAGAAGGCGCTGCTCCCGCTGTCGGCGCTGTGCCGGTGGTGCGCACCGTCCCCGAAGCCTCAGGCGCGGCCGCGCGGCTACTCGAGATCGCTGCTCAGAACGCCGACCAGCTTGTCGCTGAGGCGCACGACGACGCCGACAAGATCATCGGAGAGGCCCGCGCCAAGGCCGAGCGGCTGGAATCTGAGGCAAAGGCTCAGGCCGAGAAGCTGGAGGCCGATACCTCCAGCCGCTCAGAGCGCCTCGACTCCGAGATCATGGAGCGGCGCCAACAGCTCTTCGGTCAACTCGAGCGCGACCGCGACAATCTGGCGCGCGAGCTTGAAGACCTGCGTGCCTTCGAACGCGAGTACCGCAGCCGCCTGAAGAGCTACTTCCAAAGCCAGCTCGAAGCACTGGACAGCAAGTCTGACGGTGAGGTTCCGTCGACTCCCTCGGCCGACGGGGAGACTCCCCATCGGCTTCGTGAGCTGCTCGGCGACGCGCCGCAGACCTGACCCCGCGGGCTAGGGACAGGCCAACTCGACCTGGAACGACAGTGCCAGCTCGCCATCGCGGCTCCAGAAGCCAGAGCTATGCGTGGGCTCCGATGTCGCGACCGCTTCCTCCAGCCTGACAGCGAGAACCTCACCGGCGATGAGGTCGGCGTGCTCGAGGATGGCCCCCCTGGTATCGGAGTCGGGAGTCCACCAGGTCAGCGTGATTCGGTCGGAGACGTCGAACCCACGGGCTTTGCGGGCCTCTTGGACCAGTCGGATCACCTCTCGGGCGACGCCGGCACGAAGCAGGGCTGGCGTGAGCTCCAGGTCCAGCGCGATCGTCTCACCGTGCTCGTTCACGACAGACCAACCTCGTGCCGGGTGCTCAGAGACGATGACATCGTCAGCTGTCAGCTGGATATCGTCGCCTTCGCACCAAAGGGTTGTGGCACCGCTCAGGGCCAGATCCCTTGCGACCTTCGCCGGATCTGCCGCCGCGATGGCGGCGGCCACCGCTGGTGTCTGCTTCCCGAACCGTTTGCCCAACGTACGGAAGTTCGCCTTGACGGTGTGCTCGACGAGGTCGCCGGCTGACCCGAATGACTCCACCCGCTGCACGTTCAGCTCGCCAGCAACCTCTGCCAGCAGCTCGTCGTTCAGCAGCTCGAACGTGGCCGACCCGACCAGCGCACGCTGCAGCGGCTGGCGTGTCCTCACCTTGGCTTCCGCTCGGGCCGAACGGCCGAGCTCCACCAGCCGACGGGACAGTCGCACCGAGGCGTCGAGGTCATCGTCCACGAGGATCTCGTCAGCGACCGGCCAGCGCGCAAGGTGGACCGACATCGGCGACTCGTCTGCGGAGTTCCGAAAGACGTCCTGCCAGACTCGCTCGGTGACAAACGGCGTGATCGGCGCCATGAGAAGGGTGACCACGTACAGGCATTCGTGCAGGGTGGCCAAGGCTGCCGCGTCACCGGTCCAGAAGCGGCGACGGGAGCGGCGCACGTACCAGTTCGACAGGTCGTCGATGTAGGCGGCCAGCAAGGAACCGGCGCGCTGAGTGTCGAACTGTTCCAGGGCCGCTGTCACGTCGA
>JACCSH010000130.1 GCA_013813125.1 Nocardioidaceae bacterium
GCCGCCCCGCCGCCCGGTCGGCCAGACCGTCCCGTGCGGCTGGTGCCGCCAACCGATCCACGTCCGAGCCACAGGCAGGATCGCGAAGTGGTGCTCCCAGGCCTGCCGCAGTAGAGCCTGGCAACAGGGACGCGCCGCGGCGTCCGGCCTCACCGCCGTCGAGGTCGTCGACCGTGTCATCGAAGTCGAGAAGGAAGTCCGTGTCGTCGAATACGTCGACAAGCCAGAAACGCCTGTCGGTACTGCATGGGCGCCGGCCCTGCTTCAGCTCGCCAAGCAGATCGACACCGGCCGCCTCTACGACCGCGACCTCGCCACCCTCGCGGATGCCTTGAACGAGGTCCTCGCAGCACTTGGCCGCCGCCCCGCGTGGCGCCGAATTCGCCGGTGAAGTCAAGCCTTCGCCATCGCGCCCGACCTCCTTGGCACACCGATCAGAGCGGGTTCCAGGGGATGCCGCGAGGCGTGGATGCTAGCTGTGTCATACCGCCGCCTATCTCCGTGCGTTCGTCACCACTTCGCCGCAGAACTGTGTTGCCCTCAGGAGGGTGTGCGGGCCGTCGGGACTTGCGGCTACGGTGTTCTACTCAGGTGCCCGGCCACGCCGGGACGTTGGTTGTCTGAAGGGGGAACGATGGCTAGGCGTGGCTTCTTCGCAGAGATGAACTACCAGACCCAGCAGGCGGAGAAGCGGCGTCGGCAGCAGCTGGCGGCTACCTACCGCGCCCACGCCGCAGCAGAACGGCAGGCGGAGCAGTCTCGTAAAGCGGCCGAAGCTGCCCGCGCGGCGGCTTCCCGGGCGTGCGCGGCAGACCAGAAGGCTGCCGAGAAGGAGGCTGCGCGGCTGCACGTCGAGGCGCGGTTGGCCGAGGTGGCATCGCTGAACGCGGACCTGGCCAGCGACCTCGAGGAGATCGACGGCCTGCTCGCCTGGACCCTTGAGGTGGACGACTACGTCGGCCTCGAAGAACTCAAAGTCAACGAAGTTGAGCACCCGCCTTTCAACCCACGTGCGCTCGGCTCCCCGGCTCCGGCGCTGCCTGAACTGGTGTATCCACCGGAGCCGGTGTACCAGGAACCTCCCGCTCCCAGCGGCTTAGGAGCTGCGTTCGGAGGCAAGAAGAAGCACCAGGAGGCGATCCAGCAAGCGAGGGCGTGGCACGACGCGGTTTACCGAGCGTGGCACGAGCAGGTGACCGCCATGCACGCCGCCTACGTGGCCCGGCAGGCGAGTCGTCAGCAGGCGGAGGAGGAACGGCTCACGAAGCTCGCCGCTGCCGAGGCCGCCTACCAGGAGGAGTGCCGGCAGCGCGAGGCTGAGGCTGAGGCCCGCAACCAGGAGCTGGCCAAGCTTGTCAACGAGCTCGCCTTCGACGTCGAGTCCGCCATCCAGGAGTACGTCGGTATCGTGCTGTCGAACTCGGTGTACCCCGAAGTGTTCCCGGTCAGACACGACCACCAGTTCAACCTCGGGACCCGCGAGTTGGCCCTCACCACCACCGTTCCCGAGCCCTCCGCCGTCCCGTCGGTGAGGGAGTACAAGTACGTCAAGGCCAAGGACGAGATCACGCCGACCTCGCTGCCGGTGAAGGCGCAGAAGGACCGGTACGCGAACGCCGTGTGGCAGGTCGCGGTCCGCACGCTGCACGAGATCTTCGAGGCTGACCGGGCCGGGAAGATCCATTCCATCTCACTGACGGTGGGCGTGGACCGGGTCGCGCCTGCGACCGGACGTCCGGAGACCGTGCCGCTCGTCGTAGTCGCGGCAGACCGGCAAGCGTTCGGCGAGTTCGACCTCGCCAACGTGGTCCCACAGGCAACGCTGACTCACCTGGGCGCGGCGATGTCGAAGTCGCCGTTCGACCTCACCCCGGCTGACACGAGCAGGGGTGTGCGGGTCCGGGGGCAGCATTGAGGTTTAACTCCGCACCGGGTTGGCCGAAGCCCCCGGAGGGATGGACACCACCCCCGGGCTGGAAACCTGACCCGTCCTGGCCGGACCCGCCTCCCGGGTGGCAGTTGTGGGTCCCCGACGATGCCGCCCCAGACACCGCCGGTGCGGCGACCGAGCCAAGCGACGCACCAACCGCGACGACAGCCGAAGCGGAACCGGCGGCTCCTGAGGTCTCTCGGGCTCCGTCAAATGGTGCGGACTCGGCCGTGTTGCTGCGGCGCATCGCCCAGCTGGAAGCGGCCTTGGCAACGGCTCCCGCGGGTGCTGGGGACGTCATCGAGCTCAACGACCAGCGGGTGCTGCAAGACGTCGGCATCTACCGCTATCACCACCCACTCGAGGACGCAGCCGCCTACAAGGACCAACTCCGCGAACTCGAGGCACAGATCGACTCGGTGGTGAAGGCCGGCCAAGCTGTCCTGGCTGCCGATCTGTTCACCTTCGACGGCTCCCTAGCGAAGGGCCGAAAAATGGTCGGCGACCTCTCCAAGCTCATGCTGCGCGCCTACAACGCGGAGGCGGACAACTGCGTCCGCTCACTGCGCTCAGGGAACATCAGCACCGCCAAGAAGCGCCTCGAGGCCGCTGTGAAGGCCATCGAGAAGCTCGGCGTCATCATGGAGATGCGGGTCAACACCGCCTACCACGCCCTCCGGCTGGCGGAACTCGAACTCACCGCCGACTTCCAGATGAAGGTGCAGGAAGAGCGCGAACGAGCACGCGAGGAACGAGAACTCTTACGCGAGCAGCGCCGAGCAGAGCAAGAACTGGCCGCCGAGCGGGAACGCCTCGAGAAGGAGAGGACGCACTACGTCACCGTCCTAGAGTCCCTCCGCGCCAAGGGCGACGACGCGGCTGCGGACGAACTCGCGAGCCGCCTGGCTGACATCGACCAGGCGATCGAGGCCAACGACTACCGCATCGCGAACATCCGCGCCGGGTACGTGTACGTGATCTCCAACGTCGGTGCCTTCGGCCCCAACGTCGTGAAGATCGGCATGACCCGCCGCCTCGAGCCCCGTGACCGCATCCGAGAGCTGGGGGACGCATCGGTGCCCTTCCGGTACGACGTGCACGCGCTGTTCTTCTCCGAGGACGCGATTTCACTGGAGGGTGAAGTACACAAGGCGTTCGCGGGTCGGCGGGTGAACTTTGTGAACGAACGTCGCGAGTTCTTCTTCGCAACGCCCGCTGAGGTGCGGGACCTGCTCGCCGAGAAGGTGGGAGGTCTGTTGGAGTTTGCCGAATCCCCCGAGGCTTTGGAGTACTTCCAGAGCCGAGGCCGGTGGCCGCAGCAACCGTGACCATGTACTCATGCCATGGCGCCACATGATTGCACCGGCAGTGCCACTACTGCTGGCGAGCTGCTGCGCGGTCGGGCGTCACTTCCTTGGGATAGCGTCCCCGCAACAGGCTCTCTATGCAGCGGGTTGAAGGCCCGCTCGCCGTCCTTACTGTGCGTCATTTCGCCGCCTATGACTGTCAAGGCGTGAGGCGCGGCAGTCACCGACACGACACTCGTGGACGCCGCCCTCCCTTGCACTCCCCTTCTCCCCTGTTTCGCGCCCCGCCAAAGTTCAAAAGGGAGAGTGCAAGGGCCGACCCAAGAAGCGCGCTGACCTGCGCGTCCACACTCGACACTCGGGAGCGCAGCTCAGCCCACTCGGGCTAGCAATGGTTCCGCCGAGTGCCGTCGTGGCACGTCATAGCCCACTATGACGCGCGTCATGCGCACGATCCGCTTCCCCCCTCCTGGCCTAACTAGGACGAGGCGACCATGGTGCTTTCTTACCTATGCCGCGCTACCGATGGGGCCAAACGAGGTGGGGCCGACGCGCTGGTGACGGTTCCTGGTGATTGTGACGGTCACGTTGACCCTGTATCCCGGGCTTGCCCCAGATAGGTAGAACGAGAGCTGGCAATGCCCGTCTCTCCGGCGCGGCCGTGTGCGCCGTCGTGGTGGTCTTGTAGTGGGCCACCGCATGGACGAACGCCCGGGGTGCTGTTCGTAGCATCACTCGGTTGTAGCTGTACTGCTCTCATGCCGCTGTCCGCGATGCTTCAGAAGGTGTCGTCAGGACGGTGGCTTAGGGCAATCCCACAAGGCTGTCAGCCAACCGTAGGCGGCCCTCTTGTTGCTGTCCTCAACGTTGGTGTGATCTTCCAACTCCGGGAACTCAGCCACGATCCCGGGGACGTTGTCCGCGAGCCAATACCCGTTGCTGGTGGGGACGTGTTCGTCTCGTGCCCCGTGCCACAGCCGGACGGGGACGCGGACGGCAGCCACATCGAACCCCCACGGGGTCAGGGTCGCTGCCCAGTCGTCCCACCACCCGTCGTCGCCGTCCCCTAGGGAGTCCCGCACACCAGCGGCGAGATGGCATGCCACCTCCCAACTGTGGGCCCCGTCTGTACCTGCCGTCTCGCCCCACCGGGCCATCCACCCCTCCGGCACCGAGCATGCCTCGTAGAACTCCTCGGCATCCTGGCGCCAATGTTCGCGGGCGGTCGGACGGTCT
>JACCSH010000134.1 GCA_013813125.1 Nocardioidaceae bacterium
GGCATCGTCACCGACGTCAAACGCGACACGGTGATGGCGCAGGTGGAGATGTGCTGCGGCCCCTATCGCATCGTCTCCCTGATGAGCCGAGAAGCAGCCGACGCCCTCGACCTCGACAGCGGCGTCATAGCCGTCGCCTCCATCAAGGCCACTAACGTGGTGGTCGAGGTGTCTCGGTGACCCACCCGCGTGCCATCTTGTCGACGGTGCCGAGAACCCTGCTCGCGGTTGCCGCTGTTCTGGCCGGCCTCACGGCGTGCGCAGACAACGACGGCAAAACGGGCTCCGGTGAGAGCGCCAAGCTGACCGTCTTCGCGGCATCGTCTCTCACCCAGACGTTCGGCATCCTCGAGAAGTCACTGGAATCAGAGCAGCCCGGCGTGGATGTCGTGATCTCCTTCGACTCAAGCACCACACTCGCCGAGCAGATCTCTCAGGGCGCTCCCGCCGACGTCATCGCCACCGCCGACGAGGAGAGCATGCAGGTCGTGGCCAACGCCGACCAGTTGGCAGCCGACCCCGTCCACTTCGCTTCCAACACGTTGGTCGTCGTCACTCAAGCCGGCAATCCAGCAGACCTATCTGGCCTCGCTGACCTGCAAACCGCCGACTTCGTCGTGTGTGACCCCTCCGCTCCCTGCGGTGCTGCGAGCGCGCAGATCCTCCAATCCGCCCAGATCACGGCACCGGCCCGATCACTCGAGCCGAATGTGGCCGCAGTGCTGTCCAAGGTGACACTGGGCGAGGCTGACGCCGGCCTGGTCTACGTCACCGACGCCAAGGCGGCCGGTGATCAGGTGGAAACTTTCAACATCCCCTCGGACGTCAACGTGGTCAACCCCTACTACATCGCCCCCGTCGAGGGGTCCCCCGAGCCCGACCTCGCTCAGGAGTGGATTGCCCTGGTGCAGTCGCAGGCCGGTCAAAAGGTGCTGCACAACGCGGGGTTCGACCGCCCGTGACACATCAGCATGGCCGGGCGCCATGGATCCTCGTGATACCGGCGCTCGGTGCCCTGGCTTTCCTGGTCACCCCCGTGGTGGCCGTACTGATCAGGTCGCCCTGGGGGTCTCTGCCCGACCTGCTCTCGTCGTCGGAAGCGGTCGGCGCGCTGAGGTTGAGCGTGCTCACTACCACGGCGTCGACTCTCCTGTGCATCGTCTTCGGCGTGCCGTTGGCGTGGGTGTTGGCGCGCACCCAGTTCCGAGGTCACCGCGTCGTGCGCGCTCTGGTGACGCTGCCGCTGGTCTTGCCGCCAGTGGTCGGCGGGGTGGCGCTGTTGTTGGCACTCGGGCGCAACGGGCTCGTGGGCCGCCCGCTCGACGACCTGTTCGGCATCACCATCCCCTTCACCACCGCAGCCGTCGTGCTCGCGCAGTCCTTCGTGGCGCTGCCGTTCTTGGTGATCAGCGTCGAGGGCGCCTTCAGGGCGTCCGACGTCCGGTACGACGACGCGGCCGCCACTCTCGGCGCCACCCGATGGCTGACCTTCCGCCGAGTCACCTTGCCAATAGCGCTGCCCGGGATCGTCGCCGGAGCGGTGTTGTGCTGGGCTCGGGCACTCGGTGAGTTCGGCGCCACCGTCACCTTCGCCGGTAGTTTCCCCGGCGTCACCCGCACCATGCCGGCTCAGGTCTACGTCGACCTCCAGTCCAACCCGGACGCTGCCATCGCCTTGAGTCTGGTGATGATCGTGTTCTCGGTGGCGGTGCTGGCGCTGCTACGTGATCGGTGGGTCTCGGGTGTGAGCGCGTGAGCTTGCAGGCGAGCTTCGCCGTACGACGAAAAGACCACACCACCGACGTCTCGTTCGACGGCCACCCCGGAGAGGTGCTCGGCCTGATCGGGCCGAACGGCGCAGGTAAGACGACCACGCTGGCGGCGCTCGCTGGCCTGGTCCGCATCAGCAGCGGTGAGATCCGGTTGGCTGAGCGGTTGTTGGCCTCGCCGAAAGTGCACGTTCCGGCACACGCGCGCAGCGTCGGCTACGTCTTCCAGCAGCACCTGCTCTTTCCGCACCTGAGCGTGCTGGAGAACGTCGCGTTCGGACTGCGGGCACGAGGCACCAGGCGTCGTACGGCGAGAGAACGGGCCTTTCACTGGCTCGACCGCCTCTCCGTCGACCATCTGGCGCACCGGCGTCCCGCGCACCTCTCGGGTGGGCAGGCGCAACGGGTGGCAATCGCCCGAGCGCTGGCGTGTGAGCCAGACCTCCTCCTGCTCGACGAACCCACGGCCGCCCTTGACGTGTCGGGGGCGATGACCCTGCGCACCCAGCTCCGAGAGCACCTCAGCGGCTTCGCCGGCGTCAGTATCCTGGTCACCCACACCGCACTCGACGCCATGGTGATCGCCGACCGGCTGGTCGTCCTCGACGAAGGCAGGATCGTGCAGACCGGGTCGCCGGCCGACGTGGCTGCCCACCCTCGCACCCACCACGTCGCCGCACTCGTTGGACTCAACCTGATCCGCGGCCACGCGACGCGCGGTGAAATCGCCCTGCCGGACGGTCAGTCCATTGTCTCGGCTCAGCAGCTCAGCGGTCCGGCGTTTGCGACCTTCTCACCGTCAACCGTCAGCTTGTTCAACGAGCGGCCAGCCGGTAGCCCCCGGAACGTGTGGCGGGGCCGCGTGATCTCGTTGGCGCCCCACGGCGACGCTGTTCGGGTGCAACTCGACGCGGTCGTGCCCCTGCTTGCAGATGTCACGCCGGCCGCCCTGGTCAGCTTGAACCTGCGATCCGGTGCAGCGGTATGGGCCTCGGTCAAGGCGACCGAGGTCACCGTCTACCCCGCATGATGCGAGCAGTGATGCCTGCGCGGGCAGGAACGTTACGATCAGGCGAGCCGACTTGAGGAGTCTCGCGTGACCGACGAGCAGACCAGCGC
>JACCSH010000140.1 GCA_013813125.1 Nocardioidaceae bacterium
CCTGTCGCGCCCGATGCCACGCAAACCGTCGGCAGCGGCCCGCTTCGGCACCCGCTTCCATACCTGGGTAGAGACGCGCCTTGGCAGGCAGCTCGATCTGATCGAACCCGAGGACCTACCCGGTCGAGGGGACGAAGATCTCGAGAGTGACGAGGACTTCCGCCAGCTCGTGGCCTCCTTCGAGTCCGGTGATTTCGGCACCCGCCCGCCCCACTCACTCGAGGCGCCGTTTGCGCTTCTGCTCGGCGGTCAAGTCATCCGAGGGCGAATAGACGCTGTGTACAAGACGGACGACGGGTTCCTGGTCGTCGACTGGAAGACCAGCCAGACTCAGACCGCAGACCCGTTGCAGCTCGCTCTGTACCGGTTGGCATGGGCTGAACTGCACAACGTGGACATCGAATGCGTGCAGGCTGCGTTCTACTACGTCCGGTCCAACCAGGTCGTCGCTTTCGACGACCTCCCGGGTCGAGCCGAGCTCGAGCGACGACTCGTGGCGGTTCTCGAAGCCTGACTCAGTGGCGGTTGCGCTACAACCGGCGGGGAGTGCCGGTCGCACGGCTGGGCCCCGCTGCCATCACAAGGCATTTCGCCAGTGTTGCGGCAACCGTCGCAGTGGGCTCTCCTCCATCGCTGACAGTTGCGAACCAACGCTTCGATAGAAGCCGCTGTCATGGGCAGAAACGACGGCGGAGAGGTCAGGCTCGCTCGGGTCGAACTCCTCGACCTCCTCGCCTGCTGGCAGCTCAACCCACGAGCGCAGTCGCGACGCCAACTCTTCTGCACTGAGCGTCCACGCGCTCGCAGCTCCCCCCCGATCGTCTTGTTCGTTGACGGCGCGCCGCTGCCGCGCGACCGCTGCGAGGAAGGCTGTGTCGTAGTACTTCAAGTGCACCAGCAGCAGGTCTCGGTCGATCTCGAACGGTGCACTGATTCCATGGAGGCCTGCTGACCAATCTGCCGGAACCCGCTTGATCAGCGGTTTACACATGCCCGGGACGAATTTGACCAGGCTGCGTTGTGCGAGCACCGGCTGCTCGGGGTCCAGCGCCGGCTCCAGGCGAGCGTCGTGGAGAACGTTGACAGCGAGCGGGGCGACGACACTTCGGTCGCCGGTCTTATTCACGTAGTCGAGCAGTCCGTCGTAGCGCCGGGGATCAGGGACCAAGAACTCATCCACATCGCTGAACACGACGACGTCGTAGCAAGCCAGCAGGGCGCGCGCGAATCCGTTGACCAGCTTCCTGCGCATTGCCACCCAGGGCAACTTGGTCGGGCCAGCAGGCAGGCGATATCGCTGGCAGGGCAGATTCTCCGTCGACCCGTCGACACTGCCGTCATCGATGACCAGCAGATTGTCGACGCCGAACTGACCGCCGTAGTACTGCACCCAGCGCGGCAACATGTCCGCCTCATCCCGCGCCATGGTCACCGCCGCCGCCCGCGGCTGAGATCTCCCGCCAGTCCGGCCCTCGGCCGGCGAAGTCGTCATACCTCGAGACTTTACTGTCGAGCGTTCGAAGCCGGGATCCGCAGAGCCCGCCTCCCGAAAAGAGCCCATGCGTTCGGTACCGACCGCCCGCCGGTGCTCGCCGAGGCGAGCAGCCCGGCTACGGCAGGGGTGTTGCGAGCATCGCCTCCAGCGCAATGGCGACCATGTCAGAGAAGGTCTGCTCACGCTGTTGCGCCGTTGTCTGTTCGCCGGTGACGATGTGGTCCGACACCGTGCAGACGGCGAGTGCCTGCCGGCCATGTTTGGCGGCCAGCGTGTAGAGCGCATTGGCTTCCATCTCGACCGCCTTGACGCCGTACTCCACCAGCCGCGAAAGCAACTCTGGCCGGTCGGAGTAGAACGAGTCCGCCGAGAAGATCTGGGTCACCGTGGTCGACAGCCCAGCGTCTTGCGCCGCGTCGTAGGCGGCTCGCAGGAGCGAGAAGTCGGCGGTGGCTGCGTAGTCGAGTCCCTCGAACCGGATTCTGTTCATCGACGAGTCCGTGGAAGCGCTGATGGCCAGTACGACGTCGCGGACCGCGAGGTCCTCAGACAGCGCCCCGCACGAGCCGACCCGCACGAGCTGGCGGACGGCGTACTCAGTGATCAGCTCGGTGACGTAGATCGATGCAGAAGGCATCCCCATGCCGGTTCCCTGGACCGATATCGGCTCGCCACGATAGGTGCCGGTGAAGCCGCTCATGGCCCGAACCGACGAGTAGCACTGGGCGTCCTCAAGGAATGTATCGGCGATCCAGGCGGCTCGCAGGGGGTCGCCCGGCAGCAAGACGCGAGGCGCGACCTGACCGTCGGCTGCACCGATGTGAGTGCTCATGGCGCGATCCTGCCAGACCAGACGGATCTGAGAGCCGTGAGTAGGGTTCAGGCGTGCTCATGGATCCGCTGACCGGCTATCCCTTCGGCGGAGCAGCCCATGACCGGTTGGCGCAGCGGCGCGAGGACAGCGACTTCCTCGAGAGAGCATGGAACGATCCCACCTCGCGCGTCCTCGTCATCCGGGGTGAGCAGCTGGTCACGGATGCGACCGGGCAGGTCTTGGCCGCCCTGCATCCTGGCGACGCTCCGGTTGGCGAGCGGATGCTGTTGGGGTTGTTGGATGGAGCGGTGTACTTCCTCGTGGTCGCCGAAGAGGACTCTCAGGGCCGGCCAGGGGACAGGTGGCACCTCGAGGGTCTCAGGCACCTCGCGAGCGTCCTGGACGCTCCCCAGGCGGGCCTTGCGGCGCATGCTGTCGCGCTGGCGGGGTGGCATGGCCGCCACCCTCGCTGCGCCGTGTGCGGGTCGGCCACGAAGGTCGCACAGGCCGGAGCGACCCGATGCTGTCCGGACTGCTCGACAATCCACTTCCCACGCACCGACCCTGCCGTCATCATGCTCGTCACCGACGACCACGACCGGTGCCTGCTCGGCCACAACGCGAGTCGGGCAGGGAGGTGGTTCTCCACCCTGGCTGGGTTCGTGGAACCTGGCGAGACGCTCGAGCAAGCCGTCGCGCGCGAAGTGCTCGAGGAGGCAGGTGTCACCGTTGGAGAGGTGACCTATTTGGGCAGCCAGCCGTGGCCGTTCCCGTCGAGCCTGATGCTGGGGTTCTTCGCTCGCGCTGTGACAACCGAGATCACGGTCGACGGGGAGGAGATCACCGAGGCTCGGTGGTTCACCCGGGACGAGATCGCTCGCCAGGTGCCGGCCGGGGAGCTGATCCTGCCCACCACGTTGTCGATCGCAGGCGCGCTGCTGACCCGCTGGTACGGCGCAGACCTGCCCGCGGCTCCGTCGTCCTAGCGGGTCACGAAGCCAGCTTGGCTTTGACCTGCAAGAGGCTCGGGTTGGTCATGGCGCTGCCATCGTCGAATACCAGTGTCGGGACGGTCTGTGACCCGGAATTCACCTGCTCGACGACCATGGCCGCCTCGGGGTGTTGTTCGATATCGACCACGGTGTAGGCGATACCTTCCCGGTCGAGCTGTCCCCTCAGCCGGTGGCAGTATCCGCACCAGGGTGTGGAGTACATGGTGACCTGAGCAGACATCGAGACTGTCCCTTCCGGTGACTAGGCTTTGGTTCCTAGTGGAACGCAGCAACCGGGCAAACTCTTCCCGCACCGCCGCTGCGGACTTCCCGCACTTTCCAGTCAGACGAGAAGGAGAGGCCGTGCGCACCTCTCAGGCCGACTTTCTGCTCGACTCGCTTGATGACGAGCAGCGGGCCGTGGCCACCACCCTCGAGGGGCCGTTGCGAGTTCTGGCCGGCGCGGGCACGGGCAAGACCAGAGCCATCACCTCCCGCATCGCCTATGGCGTCGCCACGCGCACCGTCGTTCCCAACGAGGTGCTGGCCGTGACCTTCACGACCCGGGCTGCCGGTGAGCTGCGTCAACGTCTGGCCGGACTCGGAGCAGGCGGTGTGCAGGCGCGTACGTTTCACTCCGCGGCGTTGCGGCAGGCACGATACTTCTGGCCGCAGGTGTTTGGAGGTGAGCTGCCGGCGATCGCAGCGTCGAAGATCGGCCTCCTCAGCGAGGCCGCTGCTCGGTGCCGGCGGAGGGCCGACCAAGCTGAGTTGCGGGACCTGGCCAGTGAGATCGAATGGGCCAAGGTCTCGAACGTGCGACCGGACGACTACAGAGTCCTGGCCGGACGTGCGGGCA